>NZ_JBFUFQ010000245.1:0-8257 GCF_056403355.1 Rhizobacter sp. P2_H3
GATGACACCTGATCCGATCGCCGTGGCGCGCGCCACCTGGGCCGTGCGCCTGCAGTTCTTCGTCGCCGGCGTGCTGTTCGCGAGCTTCGGCGTGCACGTGCCGACGATCAAGCAGCACTACGCGCTCGGCGAGCAGGCGCTCGCGATCGCGATGCTGGCCGCCGGCGTCGGTGCGGTCGCGACGCTGACGCAGGCGGGCCGCTGGGTGGGGCGGCTGGGGGCGCGGCGGGCGGCGCTGCTGTCGGGCGGCGCGACCGCGCTGTGCCTGGCGTTGCTGCTGTCGTCGCACGCCTATGCGGGCCTGGTGGCGGTGATGGTGGTGTTCGGCGTCGGCACCAGCCTGTTCGACGTGTCGATCAACGCGGCGGCCGGCGAGCTGGAGCAGCGTGCCGGGCGCAGCCTGATGAGCGGCTTCCACGGCATGTTCAGCCTGGGTGGCATGGTCGGCGCGGGGCTGGGCAGCGTGCTGCTGTCGCACGAGGTCGGCGGCGCGACGCACCTGGTGGCGATGGCGGTGCTGGGCGCGGCGGCGATCGGCGCGGCCGGGGCGGTGATGCTGCGCACGATCGCCGGGTCGGACGACAAGGGCGGCTTCGAGCTGCCGCGCGGGCTGCTGGCGCTGCTGGGCGTGCTGGGGGCGCTGGGCCTGATCGCCGAGGGCGCGATGTACGACTGGAGCGTGCTGTACATGAAGCAGGAACTCGCCAGCGGGGCGAGCTTCGCCGCGCTGGCCTACGCGAGCTTCAGCGCCGCGATGGCGGCGGCGCGTTTCGCCGGCGACTGGGTGCGCGAGCGGGTGTCGCCGGCCGTGCTGATGAGCGGCAGCGCGGCGCTGGCCGCGGCCGCGATGGCGGCGGTGCTGCTGATCGGGCACCCGGTGGTGGCGCTGGTCGGCTTCGCGCTGGTGGGCCTGGGCTTCGCGAACGTGGTGCCGGTGCTGTTCAGCGCCGCGGCGAAGGTGGATGCGAACCCGGCGCACGGCATCGCGGTGGTCGCGTCGGTCGGCTACCTGGGGATGATGGCCGGGCCGCCGCTGATCGGAATCATCGCGGAGCACGCATCGCTGACGCTCGGTCTCGCGACGGTGTCGCTGTTCGCAGGGATCCTCGCGGCGGCAGCGCCGCGGGCGTTGAGGCTTGCGGCGGCTTGATCAGCCTTTCCAGACGAACGGAAATTTCAGCTGCTTGAAGAACCCGTTCGGCACATAGTCGCCGACCACCCCGTACTGATCCGGCCATTTGCGATCCGCCTTCACCGCGGTGCCGAACAGGTAGTCGAGGAACGCGAAGTGCGCCGCGTAGTTCTTGTCGATCGCCTCGTCGTCCTGCGAGTGGTGCCAGTGGTGGAAGTTCGGCGTCACGATCAGGTAGCGCAGCGGGCCGAGCCGCACGCTGACGTTGGCATGGTTGAACACCGCCTGGAAGCCGACCACGACGATGTACGCATCGATCACTTCCTTGCTGAAGCCCAGCACGTAGATCGGCGCCAGCACCAGCGTGCGCGTGATCAGCAGCTCGAGGATGTGCTGGCGCGAGCCGGCCAGCCAGTCCATGCTCTTCACGCTGTGGTGCACCGCATGCAGGCGCCACAGCAGCGGCACCTCGTGGTACGCGCGGTGCGTCCAGTACTGCACCAGGTCGGCCACCAGCACGATCAGGAACAGCGCGACCCAGAAGTTCAGGTTCGCGACCCAGCCCCGCACGCCGTCGTTGGCGGCCCAGCCGAAGAACTTGTGCACCAGCAGGTTGGTCGCCAGCAGGATGAAGCCCACCACCATGTGGTTCACGATGAAGTGATGGAAGTCGGTCTGCCACTCGGCGCGGAACACCGGTTGCTCGCGGCGCAGCGCGAACAGCTTCTCGATGAACACGAAGATCAGCGTCGAGCCCAGCAGGTCGAGGATGAACCAGTCGAGGCCGATGTACGGCGTGTTGTCGGCGAAGTCGTTGACCGGCACCTTGTGCCCGCCCCAGGCGAGCGTGGCCGCCACCAGCACGAATGACGCGAAGGCCAGCCAGCGCGAGCGCCCGCGGATGATGTTGAACAGCGACAGCGAGCCGGCGATCACCAGTGCCACCAGCATCACCTGCCGGATCACCGCCACGTCGTACGACTGGCGCAGCTGCGGCGTCGTCAGGTACTGCGGGAAGTGGAACGCGATCACGCCCAGGAAGCACAGGATGGACAGCCCCAGCGCGATCACGCCGGTCACCATGCCGTGGCCGCGCTCCAGCGGGCCGTGCGAAGCCGTCAGGCGGTTCAGCTTGTCGATCTTGAGCATCAGGTCCTCACTCCACCAGCATCTTGTGGCCGGGGATTATGCGGCGACGCCCCGCGCTTCAGGCGACCCGGACAACCCCCATTTGGAGGGATTCGCGCACGTTGCCCGGCAGATCGTCACGCGCCTGCAGCCCGCGCAACACTTCGCCGACCAGGATGATCGCCGGGCTGCCGAGCTGCTCGCGCTCGATCAGCCCGCACAGGTCGCCGAGCGTGCCGACAGCATGCCGCTGTTGCGGCTGGCTCGCATGCTGCACGACGGCCACCGGCGTGTGCGCCGGCAGCGCCTGCAGCAGGCCCGATTGCAGCGTGGCCGCCTGCGCCACGCCCATGTAGATCACGAGTGTCAGCCCCTGCGCGGCCGCGGCGGCGAGCGTCGGCCAGTCGGGAGAGGCGCCCGATTCCTTCGCGTGGCCGGTCACCAGGATGACGCCGTGCGCATGGTCGCGGTGCGTCAGCGGCACGTCGAGCGAGGTCGCCGCGGCCAGGCCCGAGGTGATGCCGTTGACCACCGACACCTCGATGCCCAGCGCGCGCAGGTGCTGCATTTCCTCGCCGCCGCGGCCGAACACGAACGGGTCGCCGCCCTTCAGACGCACCACGCGCTCGCCCTTCAGTGCCTCGGCGGCCATCAGCTTCTCGATGAAGGCCTGCGGCGTGCTCGCGCAGCCGCCGCGCTTGCCGACATGAATGACGCGCGCCGAACGGCGTGCGTAGCGCAGCACGCCGTCGCCGACCAGGTCGTCGACCAGCAGCACGCTGGCGGCGCGGATCGCGCGGATCGCCTTGACCGTCAGCAGCTCCGGGTCACCGGGGCCGGCCCCCACCAGCGTCACATGACCCAGCGTCACCCGGCCGGGTTGCACAGGAACCGTCATGCCGTCTTCTCCTTCGGATGCGCCCGCTCCAGCGCCGCGAGGCTGTCGAGCAGGCAGGCCACCTGCTGCGTCAGCGGCGCGGGCGCCGGCTTCTCGCCGCTGATGACCGATTGGATGTACATCGCGGTGGTGGCCGCATCGCAGGTGCGCGGCAGCACCGGCAGTTCACGCAGCACGCCGTCGTGGGCCGACAGCGACAGCTCGCTGCGCGGCTGGCCGTCGATGAAGACGTCCAGGCGCGGCAGCCGGCGCGGGTCGGCGACCGGTTCGCCCTCGGTGCCGCGCATCAGCAGCGCGTTCGCGGTGGTGCGCTGCAGGAAGTCGGTCAGCATCGCGCCGTACTCCGGGTGCGTGTAGTTGACGACGCGCAGCGCCTGGCCGGCCGCGCACGGGTCGAGCAGCTTCGCGACGGTGTGGCCGGAGTTGCGCAGGCCGATGGTCCAGCGCGCGTCGAGCAGGCGGGCGAGCGGCGGGCACAGCGCATCGGTGCGCATGAACACCGGCTCGCGGCGGCGCCAGGCCTGGGCCACGTCGTCGGCGCTGCGCGCGAGCGGCAGCCCGAGCACCTGGAAGATGTCGGCGGTGGTGACGCGGCCCGGATCCTCGGGCATGCCGTGCACCAGCACGGGCACGCCTTCCTGCGCGAGCATCAGCGCGAGCAGCGGGGTCAGGTTGGGCAGCTTGCGCGCGCCGTTGTACGAGGGCAGCACCACCAGGGTGCGATCGCAGGTGATCGGCAGGCAGCGCGCCGAGGCCGCCTGCAGGAAGCCGGCCAGCTCGTCGACCGATTCGCCCTTGATGCGCATCGCCATCGCGAAGGCGCCGAGTTCGAGGTCGCTGACCTGGCCGTCCAGGACCTGGCCCATCAGGTCGAGCGCCTGCTCGCGTGACAGCGAGCGGGCGCCTTCCTTGCCGCGACCGATTTCCTTGATGTAGTTCGTGATGCTCATGGGCTCTCCCAGAGCGAGTTTCGCAAGTACCGGGCCAATGCGACGACGATTTGATGAGGCATGTATTAAGAAAGGGCTCAGGGGCCGAGCAAGGCGTTCTTCAGCGGTTCGCGCCAGTCGCGTGCCGCGGGGTCGTAGACGCCGAAGCCCGATGCCAGTTCCCAATATGCCCAGCTGAAGCCGCGGCGCTCGGCCTCGTCGCGCATGCGGCGCGTGTAGGTCACGCGGGAGTCCATCCCGGCCTTGCCGTAGGCGCCGAATTCGCCGAGGTAGATGGGGTAGCGGTGGCGCAGCGACCACGCGAGCGCGGTGTCGAGCGGGCCGCGCATCTGCGCGAGCTGCGCAGCGTCGCAGCAGGGCGTGCCCAGCCAGGCCGCGGCACCGCTGGCCCATTCGGCGCCCTGGTGCGTGAAGTGGAACGGCTCGTAGTGGTGCACCGTGACGATCAGGTTCGCGTCATTCGGCAGCACCAGGCTCGCGAGCGCATTCGCGCTGTTCCATTGCGTCGGGCCGATGATCACGATGCGCGTCGGGTTGCTGCGGCGCACCACCTGCAGCCCGCGCGCGGCGAGGTCGTTCCAGCGGGTGGTCTGCGCGCCGTGCGGCTCGTTGTAGAGCTCGAACACCAGCTTGGGGCCTCGCGTGCTGTAGTGCTGGGCGATCTGTTTCCACATGTTCAGGAAACGCAGCGCATGCAGGCCGTCGGCCACCCGGGCTTCGCTGCCATCGAGCGCATCGCCGTCGAGCTGGCGGTAGTGGTGCATGTTCAGCACGACGATGAAGCCCTTGTCGAGCAGCGCATCGACCGCTTCGTCGACGCGCTTGAAGAATTCGGGGTCGATGCGCGCCTCGCCGTCGGCCGACGCATGGTTGCTCCAGCGCACCGGCAGCCGGGCGTTCGTGAAGCCGGCCTCGGCGGCTTTCGCGACCAGTGTCGCGTCGAAGCGCAGGCCCCAGGCGCCTTCGGTGGGGGCGTCGAAGATGTTGCCGAAGTTGACGCCGCGCCCCATTGCACGGGCGGTCTCGATGGCCGGGGTCGAGGCGCCCGGTGCCGCGCCGGCGGGCATCGGCGGGTAGTCGGCGAGCGAGGCTGGCGCGCTGGCGCAGGCGGCGAGCAGGCTGCAGGCGCAGGCCAGCAGCAGGGCTGCGCGCTTCAGGATCGTCATGCTGTCTGTCTCCATCGTTGTTGTTCGATGGCGATTCTAGAGAGATGACCACCCCTCGGCCGCCGGGTACGGCGACCGATCCCCCGAGGGGATGCGGGCCGGCTTGGGACGGCCCGGCGCTCGGCCCGCTAGGTCGCATGAACCGGCTGCAACTTGGCGCGAACCATGCGTTTCAACGCGGGGATGCACGAACCGCAGTTGGTGCCGCATTTCAGCGCGCCCTGCAGTTGCGCGAGCTGCGCGTCGGCCGGGCCGCTGCAGCGTTCGAGCTGCGCGAGGACGGCCGGCTCGCCGACGTTGAAGCAGGTGCAGACCTGCTTGCCGCTGGCCGGCACCGCGACCGGCGCGCGTGCGCCGGGGCTCAGCAGCAGGCGGCCGTAGGCCTGGGCCGGCAGTTCGTCCTGCAGCAGCGGCTTGATCCAGACCTCGGCGCTGATGTCGCCGGCGAGCAGGAAGCCTTCGAGGCGGGCCTCATCGGTGCCATGGCGCGCGAGCCGCATCGCGCGGCGCTGGCCGCGGCGCTTGTCGGCGTAGTGCAGCACCTCGGGCGCGGCCAGGCCGAGCAGGGCCTCGATGCGCTCCAGCACGGCATCGGGCACCGGCTCGTAGGCCGCGGCGCGGAACAGCACGCCGCTGCGCTCGCGGCCGAACGGCACGCAGCTCGCGAACGCGAAACCGTCCATCAGCGGCTTCAGCGCCTCGCGCACGCGCAGCGCTTCGTCTTCCGGCAGCCAGGCCACGCCGAGCAGGCGCCACGGCAGTTCGGCCTTCAGCACCTTGATGGCGGCGTGCTTCAGCTCGGGTTGCTTGGAGCGCGGGCAGAAGGCCGAGGTCGTCAGCGCATTCACGCCGCGCATCGGCGTGCCGCCGGTCTGGCCGCTGATGAACTCGTCGCCCCAGTGCATCGCGATGAAGGCCTGGGCGGGTGATACCTGCTCGCTCGCCTGCACCGGCAGCACGATGCTGCCGCGGCGCGAGCTGACGTGCACCAGGTCGCCGTCGGCGAGCTTCAACCGCGCGAGGTCCTGCGCATGCATCTCGATGGCCGGCTCGGGCACGTGGCCGAACAGGCGGCCGATGGTGCCGGTGCGGCTCATGCCGTGCCACTGGTCGCGCAGGCGGCCGGTGGTGAGCGAGAACGGGAAGCGGGCGTCGCGCGGCTCGGCCAGCGGTTCGTACGGGGTGTCGGCGAAGCGGGCGCGGCCGGAGTCGGTCGGGAAGCGGCCGTCTTCGTAGAGGCGCGCCGTGCCGGTCGGGGCGCCGGCGGGGAAGGGCCATTGCGCGGGGCCGGCGCTGTCGAGGTGCGCGTAGCTGAGGCCGGTGATGTCGAGGTCGCGGCCGCGCGTGGTCTCGCGGTGTTCATTCCAGACCGATTCCGGCGTGGCGTAGTCGAACAGCGAGGGCAGCGACGGGCGCAGCCGTGCTTCGAGGCGGCGCGCGAAGTCGGTGGCGGCGGCCCAGTCGTGGCGGGTGTCGCCGGGCGCGGCGATGGCCGGGCGCACGCGGCTGATGCGGCGTTCGCTGTTGGTGACGGTGCCGTCCTTCTCGCCCCAGCTGGTGGCGGGCAGCAGCAGGTCGGCGTACGCGCAGGTGGCGGTGGTGGAGAAGGCCTCCTGCACGACGACGAATTCGGCGCGCTCGAGCGCGCGGCGCACCGTCGCCTGGTCGGGCATCGATTGCGCGGGGTTGGTGCAGGTGATCCACAGCGCGCGGATCTCGCCGTCGGCGGCGGCCTGGAACATCTCGACGGCCGTCTTGCCGGGCACGGCGGGCACGTCGGGCACGCCCCACAGCGCGGCGACTTCCGCGCGGTGGGCCGGGTTCGCGAGGTCGCGGTGCGCGCTCAGCAGGTTCGCGAGCCCGCCGACTTCGCGCCCGCCCATCGCGTTCGGCTGCCCGGTCAGCGAGAACGGGCCGGCGCCCGGCTTGCCGATCTGCGCGGTGGCGAGGTGCAGGTTGATCAGCGCGGCGTTCTTGAAGGTGCCGGCGCGGCTCTGGTTGAGCCCCTGGCAGTACAGCGACAGCGTGCGACCGTCGGCATCGGCGAACCAGCGCGCGGCCTGCACGAGGGCGGCCTCGTCGATGCCGCAGATGCGTGCGGCGTCTTTCGGCGTGAACTCGCGCACGCGGTCGCGCAGCGCGGCGAAGCCTTCGGTGTGGGCGGCGATCCAGGCGTGGTCGACCAGGCCTTCCCACAGCATCAGGTGCAGCATGCCGTTGAAGAGGGCCACGTCGGTGCCGGGCAGCAGTGGCAGGTGCAGGTCGGCGGCCTCGGCGGTTTCGGTGCGGCGCGGGTCGGCGACGATGATCTTCATTGCCGGGTTGGCGCGTTTCGCATCCTCGATGCGCCGGAACAGGATCGGATGCGCCCAGGCGGTGTTCGCGCCGGCGATGAAGAGGGTGCTGGCGAGCGCCAGGTCGTCGTAGCAGGCGGGTGGCGCATCGGCACCGAGCGTGAGCTTGTAGCCGGCGACGGCGCTGCTCATGCACAGGCGCGAGTTGGTGTCGACGTTGTTGGTGCCGATGAGGCCTTTGGCGAGCTTGTTGAAGACGTAGTAGTCCTCGGTGAGCAGCTGCCCGGACAGGTAGAACCCGACCGAATCGGGGCCATGCCGTTCGATCGTGCTGGCGAAGCGTTCGGTGGCGAGGTCGAGCGCGGCGTCCCAGGTGACCGGCCTGGGTGCGCTTCCTCGATCGAGGCGCTGCATCGGCTGCAGCAGCCGCGATTGCATCGTGATGGCTGCGCTGGCCGTGTGGTGCAGCGTGCTGCCCTTGGTGCACAGGCGGCCGAAGTTGGCCGGGTGGTCGGGGTCGCCTCTGACGCCTGTGATCTGGTCGTCTTGTGACTCGATGATCACGCCGCAGCCGACGCCGCAGTAGGGGCAGGTGGAGCGGGTTTCACGCATCTCGTTGTCCTGCATCTTCGGCGCGTCGCGGCGGGCGGTAGGCCCGTGGGGGGCTCATGCCGAGACGGTCGACGCCC
>NZ_JBFUFQ010000246.1:0-8199 GCF_056403355.1 Rhizobacter sp. P2_H3
CCTCCATGCATCGCGGCGCAACGCGCGCGCCGTGCTGCACACGATAGCCAGCCGGGGCGCGCGGTGATCGCGCGATATGGAGGGTGCCGCGGTGCTACTTTGGTGGCGGCTGCCCGGGATCCGTGGCGCCGTGCACGGCCGGCCCGGTGTCGCGGATGAAGTCGTCGAGCTTGTCGCACCATTCGGCCGCCGGCGCTTCGAGCGCTTCGAGCGACAGCACCTCGATGCCGGCATCGGCCAGCATCTTGTCCGACGCCTGGTTCAGCGCGACCTGGTGGGATTTCTTCTCGAGGAACACCACCCGCCGGATGCCGACCTGGATGATCGACTGCACGCAGCGCGGGCACGGGAACTGTGTCGTGTAGATGGTGCTGGCGGTGAGCGGCAGCACCACGCAGTTGAGGATGGCGTTCACCTCGGCATGGACGATGTAGCTGTGGCGCGACTGCACCGGGTCGTCGTCGATGTCGCTCCAGTACGACGGATCCTCGTCGTTGCAGCCGCGTGGCAGGCCGTTGTAGCCGACGCCCAGGATCTTGTTGTCGGCACTCGCGATGCAGGCGCCGTTGCGCTTGCGGCCGTCCTTCGAGCGGGCGGCCGCGAGCAGCGCGACGCCCATGAACATCGAATGCCAGTGGATCAGCGGGGTGTTTTGCATGGCCGACATGTTAGGGCCGGTTCGGCCCCTTCACGCCGGTGGCAGCTCCACCACGTCGCTGCGGTCCTTCAGGCTCACGCCGCTCAGCTGCAGCCGCAGTGACTCGCGCGCGAGCCACACCAGCCGGCGTGCCGCCTGCGCGTACGGCAGGCCTTCGGGCCGCACGTTCGAGATGCAGTTGCGCTCGGCGTCGCTGCGGCCGCGCCGGGGCGCCCAGGTGAGGTAGATCCCCAGGCTGTCCGGCGAGCTCAGCCCCGGGCGCTCGCCGATCAGCATCACGACCAGCCGCGCCCGCAGCAGCTCGCCGACCGGGTCGCCGAGCGCGACGCGGGCCTGCCGCGCGACGACGATGGGGCCGAAGGTCCATTCCGGCGGCGCCTGCGCGCGGATCTCGGCGACCAGCGGCGCGGCATGGCGGCTCACCGCGAGCGACGACAGGCCGTCGCCGATCACCAGTTGCACATCGCAGCCGCCGGCGGTGTCGGCCAGGCGTGCCGCCGAGGCCTCGTCGAGCCGGCGGCCGAGGTCGGGGCGCAGCAGGTAGGTGGCGCGGTCCGGCGCGGCGCTGTGCACCTGCAGCGTCGGCCAGCCGGCCTGCTGCAGCGTGGCGCACAGCGCATCGGCGTCGAGCGGCACGTGCACGGCGTCGCGGGCCTGCGCATGGGCGAAGCCGAAGCGCAGCAGCTCGCCGGTCGGCAGGCTGACGCCGGCGCGGCCGAGCGCCACCCGCGCCGCGGTGTGCACGCGCAGGGCGCCCCACGGGTCGCGCGTGATCGCATCCTTGGCCGGATCCCTGGTCATGCCGCGAGCCTCGGCAGGTCCATGCGCTCGATCAGGCTGTGGCCGGGCGCGATCGGCAGCACGCGGCCGGCCTCGTCGGTGATGCGCATCTTCTGCAGCCAGGCCTCGAACTCCGGCGCGCGTTGTAGGCCGAGCAGCTCGCGCAGGTACAGCGCATCGTGGAACGAGGTGCTCTGGTAGTTCAGCATGATGTCGTCGGCGCCCGGCACGCCCATGATGAAGCTCAGGCCCGCCGCGCCGAGCAGCGTCATCAGCGTGTCCATGTCGTCCGAATCGGCCTCGGCATGGTTGGTGTAGCAGACGTCGCAGCCGAGCGGCAGGCCCATCAGCTTGCCGCAGAAGTGGTCTTCGAGCCCGGCGCGGATGATCTGCTTGCCGTCGTAGAGGTACTCCGGGCCGATGAAGCCGACCACGGTGTTGGTGAGCAGCGGCGAGAACGCGCGCGCCACCGCGTAGGCACGGGCCTCGCAGGTCTGCTGGTCGACGCCGTGGTGCGCATCGGCCGACAGCGCCGAGCCCTGGCCGGTCTCGAAATACATCACGTTGGCGGTGGCCGGGTCGCCGACCGTCGCGCGCTTCAGCGACAACGCGGCGGCCTGCGCCTCGCGCAGCAACGCGAGGTCGATGCCGAAGCTCGCGTTCGCCTGCTGCGTGCCGGCGACCGACTGGAACACCAGGTCGACCGGCGCGCCGGCCTCGATCGCCTGCACGGTGTTGGTGACGTGGGTCAGGATGCACGACTGCGTGGGGATCTCGAAGCGGCGGATCAGCTCGTCCAGCAGGTGCAGCAGGTCGACCAGCGCCGGCATGCTGTCGCTGACCGGGTTGATGCCGATCACCGCGTCGCCGGCGCCGTACAGCAGGCCGTCGAGCATCGAGACCGCGATGCCGCGCGGGCTGTCGGTCGGGTGATTGGGCTGCAGGCGCACCGAGAGGCGGCCGGGCAGCCCGATCGTGTTGCGAAAGCGGGTGACGACGCGGCATTTGCGGGCGGCGAGGATCAGGTCCTGGTGGCGCATCAGCTTGCTGACGGCCGCGGCCATCTCCGGCGTGATGCCGGCGCGAACGCGCGCGAGCGTGGCTTCGTCGGCCGCGTCGGACAGCAGCCAGTCGCGCAGGCCGCCGACCGTCAGGTGCGAGATCGGTGCGAAGGCCGCGCGGTCGTGCGTGTCGACGATGAGCCGCGTGACCTCGTCGTCTTCGTAGGGCACCAGCGCTTCATCGAGGAAGCGCTGCAGCGGCAGGTCGGCCAGGCACATGCGCGCGGCCATGCGCTCGGCGGCGCTGCCGGCCGCGATGCCGGCGAGCTGGTCGCCCGAGCGCGCCGGTGTGGCGCGCGCCATCACGGCCTTCAGATCGGCGAACTGCCAGGTCTGCGTGCCGATGGTGTGGCGGTAGGGCATGCGTCTCCTCAGGGCTGCGCGGCGAGGTCTGCGGCAAGAGCGGCGGCGCGCCGCTCTCGGCCGCTGACCAGGAACAACACGGTGGCTGCGGCCATCAACCCGGCGAAGATCAGCGACAGCAGCAGGTTGTACCAGACCATCGCCACGAGGCACAGCAGCGCGAGCGCCAGCGCGATGGCCGGGAACACCGGGTAGCCGATGGCGGGGAACGGGCGTGCGAGCTCGGGCTCCTTGCGGCGCAACGCGAACAGGCTCGCCATCGACATGATGTACATCACGATCGCGCC
The DNA here is from genome assembly GCF_056403355.1 of Rhizobacter sp. P2_H3. Lineage (NCBI taxonomy): Bacteria > Pseudomonadati > Pseudomonadota > Betaproteobacteria > Burkholderiales > Sphaerotilaceae > Rhizobacter > Rhizobacter sp. P2_H3. Next base: position 3,150 of record NZ_JBFUFQ010000246.1, read on the forward strand.
GAACACCGACATCGTGACGATGTTGGCCGTGAGCGTCTGGCCGCCGAACGAAAACAGCTCGTCGCTGAAGATCGCCGCGATGCCGATGACGCCGCCGGCGAGCACGGCGCGGTGGGGCGTGCCGAAGCGCGGGTGGATGACGGCGAGCCAGGCGGGCAGGAAGCCGGCGCGGGCGAGCGCGAACATCTGCCGCGAGTARCCGAGGATGATGCCGTGGAACGAGGCCACGAGGCCGAACAGGCCGATCCACACCAGCATGTGCAGCCAGCCGCTGTTCTCGCCGACGACGGTCTTCATCGCCTGGGGCAGCGGGTCGTTGATGTTGGAGAGCTTGCGCCAGTCGCCGACGCCGCCGGCGAAGACCATCACGCCGATGGCGAGCAGCACCAGCGTGACGATGCCGGCGATGTAGGCGATGGGGATGGTGCGCTTCGGGTCTTTCGCTTCCTCGGCGGCCATCGCGACGCCCTCGATCGCGAGGAAGAACCAGATCGCGAACGGGATGGCGGCGAACATGCCGGAGAGTGCGAGCGGGCTGAAGCTGTCCTGCCCGGCCCAGCCATGCGCGGCGAAGTTGGCCACCGAGAAGCCCGGCGCGACCACGCCCATGAAGACGAGCAGTTCGAAGATCGCGAGCACGGTGACGATCAGCTCGAAGGTGGCGGCAGTGCGCACGCCGACGATGTTGAGCGCCATGAAGACGACGTAGGCGCCGCAGGCCATCAGCTTCGGGCTGGCGGCGGGGAACTGCACCTGCAGGTAGGCGCCGATGGCCATGGCGATGGCGGGTGGCGCGAACACGAACTCGATCAGCGTGGCGAAGCCGGCGATCAGGCCGCCGACGGGGCCGAAGGCGCGGCTGGCGTAGGCGAACGGGCCGCCGGCGTTGGGGATCGCGGTGGTGAGCTCGGTGAAGCTGAAGATGAAGGTGGTGTACATCGCCGCGACGACCGTGGCGGTGACGAGGAAGCCGAGGGTTCCGGCGCTGGCCCAGCCGTAGCTCCAGCCGAAATACTCGCCGGAGATGACCAGCCCGACGGCCAGTCCCCACAGGTGCCAGGCGTTCAGCGTGGCTTTGAGATGACCCGTCTGTGTCTGCATGGACGCTCCAATCGCTCTCGTCAGGTTGGAAGGGACTGCTGTTCGTGGGTCACGCAAGATCTGTTCCGCTGGGCGATGGCCGACCCGGCCGGCGAGCCCCGGCCTTCCACCCGCGCCTTTGCCATCAGGCGATCAGGATGTCACAACCACCCTCCCGAAGCGCCTCGAGCGCCGGCATCCGGCGCGCCCGCCCGTCGGTGACGATCTGGTCGATGTCGTTCACCGCGCACCATCCGACCCGGCTCGCCTGCCCGAGCTTGCCGTGGTCGGCCAGCATCACCCGCCGCTTAGAACAGGCCACCATCGCCCGCGCCACCTCGGCCTCGCGGTGCTCGTAGCTCGTCGCGCCGTGCACCGCATGCAGCGATACCGGCGACAACAACGCCACGTCGGCATGGTGGCGATGGATCTCGGCCACGGTCTGCTCGCCGTAGGTCGCGCCGATGTCGGCCACCGGGCGCCCACCCAGCAGGATCACCTCGTGGCGCCGCGCGTCGGTCGCCACCAGCTTCATCGCCACATCGAACGAGTTGGTGATCACCGTCAGGCCGCTCAGCGACGCCAGTTCCTCCGCCAGCGCCGACACCGTGCTGCCCGCATCGAGGAACAAGGTCTGGCCCGGCCGCAGCAGCCGGGCCGCAGCGCGCGCGATCGAGCGCTTCTCCGCCAGGCGCACCTTGATGCGCTCGCCGATCGGCGCTTCCGGCTCCGGAGCGGTCGCGACGACCCCCCCGTGCACGCGCCGCAATTCACCCGTGGCCTCCAGCGCCATCACGTCGCGGCGCACCGTCTCGCGCGAAACGCCGAGATCGCTCGCGATGCGCTCGGTGCTCAAGCGCTGGAAGTTCGCGAGCAGGTCGCGCAACCGCTGGTATCGGTCTTCCTGCAACATCGGTTCAAGGGCTCCTCGATCGCGTCAAGACCTGCAGCAGCCAGGCCGACACACCGACGATCAACATGATGCAGGTCGAGAACGCCGCCGCCTGCGATGTGAACCCGGCCTCGTCGAGCCGCATCACGCTCACCGCGCCCAGCATCGTCGACGGCGTGATCAGGAAGATCACCGCCGACAACGTGACCATCGAGCGCATGAACAGGAACAGCGCCACCGTCCACAACGTGGGCCGCAGCGCCGGCACGTAGACGTCGCGCCAATGCCGCCACACACTGCCGCCGAGCGCGCTGCAGGCCTCCTCCAACGCGTCGGGGACCGCGCGCACGCCGCTGGACATCGTCACGTAGGCCTGCGTGTGGTAGTGGTAGAAGTTGCACAGCGCCAGCAGGAGCACCGAGCCGTACAACGCCGCAAACGGCCATTGCGGGCGGTTGAACGCAAACACGTACGACAGGCCCAGCACCAGGCCGGGCACCGCCACCGGCAAGGCGGACAGCAGCGCCACCGCGCGCGCAGGCGCAGGCGGCAATCGCCGCGCCGCCAATGCCAGACCGAGCAGCAGCAGCGTGCCCAGCACCGCGGTGAGCACCGACACCGCCAGCGACGTCCACAGCGGTGCATAGCCGCCCGCCAGCGTGATGTCGTAGTGCTTCAGCGTGAACTCCAGCTTGTAGGGCCACAACCGCATCAGGCTGCCGATCACCACCGTGCCGACCACGCAGGCCAGCGAGCCGGCGATCAGCAGGTTGCCGACAAAGAACGGCACGTCGCGCCGGGCCCATGGCACCGGCCTCGGCGGGCGTGCCGATTCGGCGCCGAGCCCTGCCTGCCGGCGCGCAGCGACATGCTCGATCCACACCGACAGCCCCGCCGGCAGCAGCAGCAGCAGGCCGACCACCGCGCCGAGCCCGAACTTCATCTGTCCGCTCACCTGGTTGTAGATCTCGGTCGCGAGCACCGGATAGTCGCCGCCGATCACCACCGCATTGCCGAAATCGGTGATCGTCACCGTGAAGACGACGAAGGCCGCGCTCAGCAGTGCATAGCGCATGCCCGGCAATGTGATGTCGACGAAGCGCCGCCACGGTGTCGCGCCCAGCAGCTCGGCCGCCTCGTAGTGGCGCGCATCGCCATGCCGGAACGCGGCGCGCAGGATCATCGCGGCCTGCGGCAGTGCGTACATCACGTCGGCGATCAACAGCCCGCTGAATCCGTACACCTCGAGGCGCGCGCCCAGCAGCTTGCCGACCAGCCCGTTGCGCCCCAGCAGGAAGATCAGCCCGAGGCCGAGCACCAGCGACGGCGCCAGCACCGGCAGCGCCAGGCTTGCCCCGATGAAGCGCTTGCCCGGCATCGCGGTGCGCTCGAGCCCGAACGCGACCACGAAGGCGAGCAGCACGGTGATCACGGTCGCCGAGACGCCCAGTACCAGGCTGTGCGCGAGCGCGCGCCACACGCCGGGCGTCTCCCACAGCGCCACCCAGTTCGACACACCGACGCCGCCCCCCTCGTCGAGCAGGCTGCGCCACGCGATCGTCAGCATCGGCACGCCGAAGAACAGGATCAGCGCCGCCAGCGGGATCCACAGGCAGGCGCGCAGCAACCAGCGGTCGAGCGGCGCGTCGATCACCCTGCCACCCACGCGCAATCGGCCGCTGCGATCTGCACCGAGACGGCGTCACCCGGCAGCAACGCCGGACCGGCCGCCGGCAGCTCGGCCAGCAGTTCGCGGCCCCGCCAGCTCACGCGCAGCCGGCGCAGGTTGCCGAGGAAGCTGAGGTCGATCACGCGGCTGTCGCCGTGCGGGTCCGGCGCCAGCACCACCCGCTCGGGCCGTACGCATGCCGCGTCGCCGATCGGATCGCCGCTCAGCAGCTCGGTCGCCGCCTCGCGCACCCATTCGCGCGGTAGCAGGTTGCCGTGCCCCATGAAATCGGCGACGAAGCGGGTACGCGGCTGCAGATACAGTTGTTGCGGCGTGCCCTGCTGCTCGATGCGGCCCTGGTTCATGCAGACGATCGTGTCGGCCAGCGCCATCGCTTCCTCCTGGTCGTGCGTGACCATCAACGTCGGGATGCGCAGCCGGCGCTGCAGCTCGCGCAGCTCATGGCGCAGCTCGGCGCGCACCTTCGCGTCGAGCGCCGACAGCGGCTCGTCGAGCAGGATCAACGCCGGATCGACCGCCACTGCGCGCGCCAGCGCGACCCGCTGCTGCTGGCCGCCCGAGAGCTGGGCCGGATGGCGTTGCGCCAGTGCCGAAAGCTTCACCAGCGACAGCAGCTCGGCCACGCGCGCCTCGATCTGCGGCGCCGGTGCACCGCGGATGCGCAGCCCGTAGCCGACGTTCTGCGCGACCGTCATGTGCGGGAACAGCGAGTACGACTGGAACACGATGCCGAAGCCACGCTCGCGCGCCGGCACGGTCGCCAGGTCGCGACCGCCAAGCATCAGGCGGCCTCGGTCGGCCGCCAGCAGCCCCGCGATGATGCGCAGCAGCGTGGTCTTGCCGCAGCCGCTCGGCCCCAGCAGGCACACGAACTCCTCGGCCCCGATCGAGAGGTCGATGCGCTCGAGCGCGACGAAGCCATCGAAGCTCTTGTGCAGGCCGCTGATCTGGAGCGCCATGCCGGGCGACGCGCTCACCGCCCGATCGCCTTCTGCCAGGCCGCGAGCGTGGCGTCGCGGTCCTTGGCCGACTGCGCGAAGTTCATCGGGTAGAGCACCTTCGAGAGGTCGGCCGGCAGCCCGGCGATCTGCGCGGCCTTCGACGGCGGCGTGCCGGGAATCGTGACGATCTCCTTGTACTTCGTGTAGAGCGCCGCGGCCTGCGGCGACAGCGTCCRGTCGAGGAAGCGCCTCGCATCGGCCTTGTTCTTCGAGCTCTTCATCAGCGCCGAGGCTTCCAGTTCGTAGCCGGCGCCGTCGCTCGGAATCACCATCTTCACCGGAAAGCCCTCCTCCACCGACTGGATCGCCGCGAACGCGAGCGACGCGCCGATCGCGTACTCGCCCGCACGCGCAGCCTTGCACGGGCGGGAGCCCGACTTGATGTAC
>NZ_JBFUFQ010000247.1:0-8118 GCF_056403355.1 Rhizobacter sp. P2_H3
CCTGTGAACATCGCCGCGGCCGCCCTGCCGGCGGCCGTGGCTGCCGCACCCGAGCCGGTGCTGGCAGCCGCCTCGGGCAACGACGCCCCCCGCAAGGCACCGGTGCCGCCGAAGGAAACCCTGAAGGAACGCCGTGCCCGCGAGGCCCGTGAACGCGCTGCCGCGGCGGCGCCGGTCGTCGTCGCCACCGGCGTCGTGCGGCTGGCCATCAGCCCCTGGGGCCAGGTCGAGGTCGACGGCAGGTCGGTCGGCACCGCGCCGCCGCTGAACGAGCTGACGCTGTCCGAGGGCCGCCATGTCGTGACGATTCGCAACGACGACTTTCCGCCTTACAGTTCGACGGTCAATGTCGTGCCGGGCCAACCGGTCAACCTCAAATACCGATTCGGATCATGAGACTGTTTCCCGTTGTCCTGTTGGCCTCAGCGTTGCTTGCCACCGGCTGCGCGCTGACCCCGCCCCCGCCGGTCGGCCTGCTCGACGTCACCTCGCGGCCCGCCGAACGGGCGCTGCAGGCCGGCATCCGCGCCTATGAAGACGGCCAGTACCCCGAGGCCGAGAAGCAGCTGAACCTGGCGCTGTCGACCGGCCTGGTGTCGCCGCGCGACCGCGCCGCGGCCCACAAGCAGCTCGCGTTCATCTACTGCACCAGCAGCCGCACCAGCGACTGCGAGGCGGCGTTCCGCGCCGCGCGCCACGCGGATCCGGCCTTCGCGCTGAACAAGTCGGAACAAGGTCACCCCGTCTGGGGGCCGGTCTACAAGCGCGTGCAGCCATAATCGGCGCCGCATGGCGCGACCCGCGCCGTGCAGCCCCGCGGCCTGCTGTTCGCGCCCCATGACGTCCACCGAAGCTCCCGCCTTCCTCCATCCGCTGCGCATCTACTGGGAAGACACCGACGCCGGCGGCGTGGTGTTCTACGCCAACTACCTGAAGTTCTTCGAGCGCGCGCGCACCGAGTGGCTGCGCTCGCTCGGCTTCCACCAGGAGCGCATGCGCACCGAAGGCGGCGCGATGTTCGTCGTCGCCGACACCCGCGTGCGCTACCTGAGCCCGGCCCGGCTCGACGACCTGCTGGAGGTCAGCGTGCGTGTGGTCGAATCGGGGCGTGCGAGCATCCGGCTCGCACAGGCGGCCTGCCGCGGCGGGCAGACGCTGGCCGAGGGCGAGATCCGCATCGGCTGCGTGGACACCGGAACCTTCAAGCCGCGACGCATTCCCAACGACATCCTCGACGCCATCGCATGAACCAAGACTTTTCCATCATCAGCCTCATCCTGCATGCCAGCTTCGTGGTTCAGCTCGTGATGGCCGGGCTGCTGCTCGTGTCGCTCGGCAGCTGGACGGTGATCTTCGGCAAGCTGTTCGGCCTGCGCCGCGTGCGCACGATGAACGATGACTTCGAGCGCGAATTCTGGGCCGGCAAGAACCTGAACGACCTGTTCAGCGCCGCCTCGCAGAAGGCGCACAGCGCACCGCTGGAGCGCATCTTCGCGTCGGGCATGCGCGAGTTCATGAAGCTGCGCGAGCGCCGCGTGGTCGACGGCGGCGCGCTGCTCGACGGTTCGCGCCGCGCGATGCGCGCGAGCTTCCAGCGCGAGCTCGACGCGGTCGAATCGAACCTGTCCTTCCTCGCCTCGGTCGGTTCGGTGTCGCCGTACGTCGGGCTGTTCGGCACGGTGTGGGGGATCATGCACGCCTTCGTCGGGCTGTCGAACCTGCAGCAGGTGACGCTCGCGACCGTCGCCCCCGGCATCGCCGAGGCGCTGGTGGCCACCGCGATCGGGCTCTTCGCCGCGATCCCGGCGGTGATCGCCTACAACCGCTTCGCACGCGACATCGACCGCATCGCGATCCAGCTGGAGACCTTCATCGAGGAGTTCTCCAACATCCTGCAACGCAACGCGACGCAGCCGCTGCCCACGGTCCCGGCAGGCGTGCCCGGCGCGGCAGGGGTGCGCTGATGCCCGCCGTCGCCGGCCGCGGCACGCGCCGCCGCACGATCTCCGAGATGAACATGGTGCCGTTCATCGACGTGATGCTGGTGCTGCTGATCATCTTCATGGTCAGCGCGCCGCTGATCACCACCGGCGTGGTTGATCTACCCACCGTCGGCAGGAGCAAGCAGCAGCCGGAGCACGTGATCGAGGTCGTCGTCGGCAAGGACGAGAGCCTGAAGCTGCGCGTCGACGGCAAGGAGCCGTCCCCGCTGAAGCTCACGGCGCTCGCCGCCACCGTCAAGGAGGCGCAGGGCGGCAATGCGCAGTCGCCGGTCGTGATCTCGGCCGATCGCCAGGTCAAGTACGAGGCGGTGGTGCGCGTGATGGACACGCTGCAGCGCGCCGGCGTGCTGCGCGTCGGGCTGTCGGTGAAGAACGCCGGAACCTGATGAGCACCGGCTCCCTCCTGCACTTCCGCGAGCACGACGCGCTGCGGCCCGACAACGTCGACAGCGCCGGGGCCGGTTTCGTGTTCGCGGCCGGCGCGCACGTGCTGCTGATCACCGCGCTGGCCTTCGGCGTGAACTGGCAATCGAGCGAGCCGGTGGCGGCCTCGGCCGAGCTGTGGGCCGCGATGCCGCAGGTGGCCGCGCCGCGAGCCGTCGAGCCGCCGCCTGCACCGCCGCCGCCCGCGCCGAAACCCGCCCCCGAGCCGAAGGCCGAGACGCCTCCGCCGCCGCCCCGCCCTGCCCCCGATCCGCAGATCGCGATCGAGAAGGAGAAGGCGAAGCAGAAGGAACTGAAGGCCCAGCAGGACAAGGAAGCCGAAGAGAAGAAGGCTCTGGAGGCGAAGCGCGTCGCCGATGCGAAGGCCGAAGCCGATCGCAAGAAGAAGGAGCTCGAGCGGCAGACCGCGCAGACTGAAGACCAGCGCAAGAAGCAGCTGGAGCGCATCCTCGGCCAGGCCGGCGCCACCGGCGCGGCCACCAGCACCGGCACCGCCGCGCACGACGCGGCGCCGTCGGCCAACTACCGCGGCAAGATCGTCGGTGCGATCAAACCCAACATCACGTTGATCACGACCATCGACGGCAACCCACGGGTAGAGGTCGAGGTGCGCACCGGACCGGACGGCACCATCCTCAGCCGGCGCGTCACGAAGCCCAGCGGCGTCGCGGAGTGGGACGAGACGGTGTTGCGTGCGATCGACAAGACCGCCTCCCTGCCGCGCGACGAGAACGGCCGCGTGCCGTCACCGATGACCCTCGTTTTCCGGCCGCTCGACTTCTGAGGCCACCGGGGCCACGACCGAGGCCGGCAGCGGCGGCTTGCCGGGCCGCGCGCCGGCAGCGCGCTCGCGCCGCCTCAGCAGCCAGGCCACGAAGCGGCCCTCGAACGACCAGGCGCCCCAGCTGACCAGCGCGTCGCCATCGCCGCAATCGACCCAGCGCAGCGCAGGCTGGGCCAGCTTCGCGGTGACCAGCGCCCCGCCGGCGACGAAGCGGCGCAGGTTGATGGCGAGCGTCGCGGGGTCGTCGCCGCCGCGGAACACCTCGGGGTGCGAGGTGCTCTGCAAGGTCGGGCCGACGGCCGCACCGCCCTCGGGATCGAGCAGCAGCCCGCTGCCGTCCACCCACGACGGTGCGCGGCCCGGCAGCACCAGCAACGGCGCGTCGCAGACCAGGCGCATGCCGTCGCCGACCATCGCCTGCCGCCCGCCGAGGGCGACGCAGCGCTCCTCGAACAGCGTGACGTTGCGGCGCTTCAGGATGCGGTGCATGCGGACCTGCGCGGACGACGGGAAATCGGGCAGCGGCGGGCCGCCGTTGGTGACGAGCGCGACGCGCGCCCGCTTGCCCAGGCGCCGCTGCACCGCGAGCGACAGCTCGACGCCGGCGATGCCCGAACCGACGACCACGACGCTCAGCGTGCGCTGCTGCGCCAGCGCGAGCAGCGCATCCCACAGGAGCACGAACTGCTCGCCGGGCTGCATGAAGAGGGCATGCTCGCGGGCGCCGGCGATCGCGTCGCGGTCCATCACCGGCGCGGGGTCCAGGCTCAGCGCGTCGTAGTCGATGACCTGGCCGCCGGCGAGCGTCACGCGGCGCGCGGCGGCATCGAGCGAATCGACCTCGCCTTCGACCAGCGTCACGTGGGCCTGCTGCGCGAGCGGCAGCAGCGGCGTGACGCTGTCGTCGAGGCTGCGGCGGCCTGCTACCCAGCCGGGCAGCGCCGCGCCCGCCATCGGGCGCTGCGAGGGCGCCACCAGCGTGACCTGCGCCGCGGGCAGCGCCTGCGCCGCGAACTCGCGCAGCACCTGGAGGTGGGCGGGCCCGGCGCCCAGCAGAACGAGATGCTTCATCGAGGGCAAGGGGTAGGCGGGTGCAACCCCGCATTGTGCCCCGGCCCTTGCCCGGGGGCGTCAGCGCGGCGCCAACCCGGGACGAATGCCCCATCGGGTCGAGATCAGCCGGTCGAGCGACAGCGCGCCCGGCCCCCACAGCGCCAGCCCGATCAGCAGGCTGCCCCAGAACTGGTGCTGCTGCAGCGCGGCCGGTGCGATCTCGGCCAGGCTCAGCACCGCGACGATGTTCATCACCGACAGCCCGAGCGCCGCGAAGCGCCCGGCCAGGCCCAGCGCCAGCAGCACCGGCAGCACCAGCTCGCCGCCGGTGCCCATCACCGCGGCCAACCCGGGCGGCAGCAGCGGCACGTGGTATTCGTCGTTGAACAGCGCGAGCGTGGTGTCCCAGTCGCGGATCTTCGTCAGGCCGGACAGGAAGAAGGCCTGCGCGACGTACAGCCGCGCCGCCAGCTGCGCGACCGGCTGCAGGGTTTCCAGCAGCGCGACGAAGCGGCTCCACAGGGTCAGCAAGGGGGTGAGGCTCATGGGGATCTCTTTCGATTCGATGGGCCTTGGTCGGCGGGCAACGTGCTTTCTTTCGCAGCCCGGATGCCAGGTCAGCAGCGACGGGCGCCGGCCAACCAGCCGTGCTGCAAGGCCTGCAACAGCCAGGGTTCGAAAGAGAAGGTTTCCTCGCCTGCGCGGTCCAGTGCCTCCGACAGCGGTCGGCCCTCCAGCAAGGCCTGCGTCCAGCGCGCCTCGGGCCCGCCGATCGCCTGCACCCGCGGGCGCCAACCGTCGCGCCACACCAGCGCGTGCTCACCCCGGCCGGAATCGAGCGCCCCGCGGGCGGCCTCGAGGCGGGCGGCTGCATCGTCGCCGGGGCGGTGCGCCAGCCACAGGCTCGCCGCCGGCCAGGCACTGGAGAGCAGGCCGACCGACGGCATCAGCGCGAGCGTCAGTCCGGCCGGATCGGTCTCGGCCAGCAAGGCGAGGCTCGCGGTGTCGCATTCGGTGTCGGCCGCCCGCTCGCAGCGGGCCACCAGCGCATCGAGCCGCGCGCTGTCGGCCACGTAAGGCACGTCGGCCAGTTGATCGCTCTCGGCGATGAAACCGGGCAAGGCATCGCCGAACTCGGCGAGATCACCGCGCTGCGGCGGGTGCGCCTGCCAGAACGCGCGGGCCAGCGCCGCGAACGACTCCTCGCCCAGCAGCGCCTGCACGGTCGGGTAGCGTGCCGCCAACGCGCGCTCGGCCGAGGCACCGCCGTTCGCCTGGTAGGCCTGCCAGCCGCGCAGCAGCCGGGCGCCTTGCTCGCCCACCGCAGCGGCCAGCGATGCGCCTTCATCGCGCGCCCACAGGCTGCGCAGCAGCGCCTGCTGGCGTTCGAGCTCGTTCATCGTTGGCCTGCCCCGGCGATCACCCGTTCGGCGTGCGCCGCTTCTTCGAGCAGCACGGCCAGCGGCGGCAGTTCGGTGTCCCATTCGACCAGCGTCGGCCGCGGCCCCAGCCGGTCGATCGCATGGGCGAACACACGCCACACCGGCTCATGCACGCGGCTGCCATGGTCGTCGATCACGATGTCGGGCAGTTCGAGGTAGCCGGCCAGGTGGATCTCGCCGACGCTGGCCGCATCGATCGCGTCGATCCAGTCGCAGGCCCCGCGCACCGCATCAGCGTCGTCGCGTGCACGGTTCAGCCCGTTCACGACCAGGTTGTTCACATCGAGCAGCAACCCGCAGCCGGTGCGGCGCGTCAGCTGGTTGAAGAACTCGGGCTCGCTCATCTCCCGGTCCTGCCAGGCAAGGTAGGCCGACAGGTTCTCGACCAGGATGGGCCGGCGCAGGCGCTCCTGCACCTGCGTCACGTTGCTTGCCATCACGTCGAGCGCCTCGCGCGTGAAGGCGAGCGGCAGCAGGTCGTTGGCGTGCAGCAGTCCGGCGCCCGCCGGGCCGCCCGGTGCGCGGGCGAAGCTGGCATGGTCGGAGACGCGCACCGGCTCGATGCGCTCGGCCAGCCGCGCCAGCCGGTCGAGGTGCCACGGATCGAGCCCGCAGGCCGATCCCAGCGACAGCCCGACGCCGTGCAGGCTCACGTCCCAGCGCGAGCGCGCCTCGTGCAGCACCGCGATCGCGGCGCCGCCGTCAGCGAAGAAATTCTCGGAATGCACCTCGACGAAGCCGAGCGGCCGGCCCTCCCACGGGCGGTCCAGCAGCTCGGCATAGTGAGGCTGGCGCAAGCCGATGCCGACCGGGCGGTCGAGCGACGGCAGCGCGGCGGCACTCACCGCCGGCTCACTGCTTCTTGGCTTCTTCGGCGGTCTTGCCGCCCAGGCTCTTGCAGGTGCCCTTGGCGACGTACTTCCACTCGTCGGCGCCGTTGTCGACCTTGGACTGGCCAGCACACGAATGCGTGCCCGACGTGTTGGCGCAGTCGTTCTGGCCGGCCTTCGCGATGCCGAAGCACTTCTCCTTGGCCTTCTCGTCGGCAGCCTGGGCCTGGCCCAGCAAGCCCAGGGCCAGCACGGAAGCGAGGGCGGATGAAGCGATCAGACGGTTGTTCATGCGGTTCTCCTATCGGGGTTCAGGGATGGCGTCGCCATCGGTGAAAAGATGAAACGACCCGCCTGAGTCGCGCTCGGGCGGGTCGTCTTACATCGGCCGACATCATGCCCGCATGAACGGGCCCCGTGTCACTGGGTGGTTTCCCAACCCCCGCCGAGGGAGCGGATCAGGCCGACCGTGGTCGTGGCCCAGGTGCCGCGCAGCTTCACCGCCTGCCGCTCGATGGTCAGCAGGTCGCGCTGCGCTTCGAGCAGCTGCAGGTAGCTGTCTTCGCCGGCGCGGTAGCGCTTGTCGGCCAACTCCGCGGCGCGGCGCGCCGAGGCCACGGCCGCATCGGTGAAGCCCACCTGCTCGCGCACCGAGCGCAGGCCGGACAAGTTGTCTTCCACGTCGGCGAAGGCCGTCAGCACCGATTGCCGGTAGTCGGCCACCGCGCCTTCGAGCTGCGCCTCGGCCCGCTTGACCGCGGCCTTGTTGCGCCCGCCGTCGATGATCGGCAGCGAGAACACCAGGCTGGTCAGCCAGGACTGCGCGTTGGTCTTGAACAGCTCGCTCAGCTCGTTCGACGCATAGCCGCCGTTGGCGGTCAGCGCGAGTGCCGGGAACAGCGCCGATTTCGCGACGCCGACCCGTGCCGTCGCCGCCGCCATGCTGCGCTGCGCGGCCGTCACGTCGGGCCGGCGTTCCAGCAGCGCCGACGGCAGGCCCGGCGGCACCACCGGCACGCTGGCGTCGAGCGCGAGCGGCTGGTTCTCGAAGCTGAAGCCCGACGGGGCCTGGCCGAGCAGCAGCGCGAGCGAATGCTCGATCCGCGCGCGGCTGCCGCGCAACGCGACCACCTCGGCCTGCAGCGTCGACAGCTCGGTGCGCGAGCGCGCCACGTCGAGCTCGGCAACGTCGCCGGCCTGGAAGCGCTTGCCGATCAGGCGCACGTTCTCGGTGCGCAGCGCGAGCGTCGCATCGAGCTGGGCCGCTTCGGCATCGAGCGCACGCAGCGCGAAATACGTCTGCGCCACGTCGGCCTGCAGCGCGAGCAGCACCGAGCGGTAGCTCGCCTCGACCTGCTCGGCGTCGGCCCGCGCGGCATTCACGCCGTTGCCCACGCGCTGGAACAGGTCGACCTCGTAGCTCGCGCCCAGGCCGGCCGTGTAGACGGTGGACGGCGACACCGGCGTGCCGGCCGGCACGCCGGCCTGCGCCGGCGCCGAGCGGCTGCGCGTGGCGCCGGCATTCAGGCCGAGTTGCGGCCAGCGGTCGGCCTCGGCACTGC
>NZ_JBFUFQ010000248.1:0-8073 GCF_056403355.1 Rhizobacter sp. P2_H3
CGTCGAAGTGATCGCGCTCGAGGACCTGCACCGGGCCGAGGCCGTCACCTTCGACGGCCTGATCGTCAGCGACCTGAGCGGCCGCGCGCTGGCCAAGGTGCGCGGCGGCCTGGGCCGGCTGCTCGCCCACGCGCGCCCGCTGCTGCGCGACGGCGCCTTCGTGCTGGTGGCCACGCCGAACCGCTTCGGGCTGAGCCGCGCCCGGTTCGCGCGCCGGCTGCATGCATCGAGCGCCTCGCCGTGGTTCACGCTGGCGTCGCAGCTGCGCCGGCTCGGCGTGCGTTCGCCGCGCGTGCATCCGCTGCTGCTCAACGAATACGCCGGCATGAGCGAGGCCATCGCGCCCACCGGCTACCTGCCGACCAAGAACCAGGGCCTCACGCGCGAGCGCATCAAGCAGTGGCTGTGGGGCCCGCGCGCAGCGCGCTGGTTCGCGCCGGCGCTGGCGGCGGTCGGCTGGATCGGCGATGCGCAGCCCGGCCTGATCGACGCGGTCGCGCTGACGCTGCAGGCCGGCGGCAGCCAGTTCCACTGGGTGCAGTACCTGGTGCTGCTGAGCGGCAAGGTGATCGCGACCTTCCAGCCGGATTCCGATCGCGAGACCTCGCGCGTCGTCGTCGTCACGCGCGACCCGCTCGCGGTGTCGCGCCGCATGCAGGAGGCCGAGAGCCTGCGCCGCCTGCATGCGATGCTGCCGGCCCACCTGGGCGTTCTGCTGCCACGCGTGCTCGACCGCTTCAAGCTCGACGGCAACGACTGCTTCGTGCTGCAGCACATGCGCGGCGTGACCGCCGATGCGCCGGTGCCGGGGCTGGACCGCGTGACGCGCACCGCGCAGCGCTTCCTGCTGGCGCTGCACGAGGTGACCTGCGTGAAGCGCGTGATGGACGACGAGGCCTGGGAGACCAGCCTGCAGCCGATCTTCGAATCGGCGGCGCTGCGCAACCCGCACGCCGCGCCGGCGCTGCAGCGGCTCGGGCAGCACATGCGCGAGCACGTGCTCGGCCACGTGTGGCTGGACGTCTGCAGCCACGGCGACTTCAAGATCGAGAACGTGATGTATGACCCGCAGACCTGCGAGATCACCGGCGTGATCGACTGGGAGCATGCGATGCTGTGCGGCCTGCCCTACATCGACATGGCCTACCTGTTGACGTACAACCGCATGCTGGCCGGCGAAAGCTGGCTGCAGGCGGCGCACGCGCTGCTGACCGGCCGCGTGAGCCCGAACGAGCTGGCCGTCGAGGCCGAGTACTGGCGGGCGACGCGGCTGCCGGAGCGACTGGTGCCGGTGCTGCGGGCGCTGGTCGTCGTGCACCACATCGGCTGCCGCTGGCACGGCGCCTGGTCGGCACAGGCCAGTGCCGAGCTGAACGCGTTGATCGAGAGCTGCATCGAGCTGCTGGTGCGCTCGCCGGCGCCGCCGGCGCTGGCCAGCGTGCTGCCGCCCGCGCCGGCGCAGCGTGCGGCGGTGCGGCCGCTGGGTTGAAGAATTCGAGAATGGCTTCGTGATGAAACTGATCGTCCTGCTGAGCATCGCTGCGGTGCTCTATCACTACGCGGTGTACCCGGCGCTGGTGCTGCTGATCGCGCGCTGGCGCGGGCGTGGCGCTGCGGCCGAGTATCCGGCCGAGGGCGGTACACAATGGCCGCGCGTCACGCTGCTGATCGCCGCGTACAACGAGGAGCGCGTGATCGAGGGCAAGATCCTCAACTCGCTGGAGCTCGACTACCCGCACCCGATCGAGCTGATCGTCGTGTCGGACGGTTCGAGCGACAGCACGCCGCAGATCGTCTCGCGCTACGCCGATCGCGGCGCGGTCTCGATGCACCAGGCGCCGCGGCGCGGCAAGACGGCGGCGCTGAACCGCGGCGTCGCGGCCGCCACCGGCGAGATCGTGGTGTTCTCCGACGCCAACAATGATTTCAACCGTGATGCGCTGAAGGCGCTGGTGCGGCACTTCGCCGACCCGGCGGTGGGCGGCGTGTGCGGCGTCAAGCAGATCCGCGAGGCCGGCGACCGCGAGAGCAGCGTCGGCGACGGCCTGTACTGGCGCTATGAATCGGCGATCAAGCTGGCCGAGGGGCGGATCGGCTCGATCACCAATGCCGACGGCGAGATCTTCGCGATGCGCCGCGGGCTGTGGCGGCCGATCGCCGAGCACATCATCAACGACGACGCGCAGATCACCTTCGACATCGTCGACCAGCGCAAGCGCATCCTGTACGAGCCGGCGGCGCGCTCGACCGAGTACGCATCGATCCGCATCGAGGACGACTTCTTCGTGAAGGTGCGCATGGTGGCGGGCGGCTTCCAGACCATCGCGCAGCAATGGCGCCGGCTGCTGCCGCCGCTGTCGTGGTTCGCGCTCGCGTACCTGTCGCACAAGGTGCTGCGCTACCTGGTGCCGCTGTTCCTGGTGGCGATCGCCATCGGCTCGCTGTGGCTGGCGGCGAATGKCGTCGTCGCGTACCAGGTGCTGGTGGCCTTGCAGCTGCTGTTCTACGGCACCGCGTGGGCCGGCTGGCTGCGGCTGCGCCGCGGGCCGCTGCCGACGGCGCTGTACGTGCCGTTCTACTTCTGCACGATGAACCTGGCGGCGCTGCTGGGCTTCGTGCGTTTCGTGACCGGCAAGCAGGGCACGAGCTGGCGAAAGGCACAGCGATGATCGTCGCCATCATCCTTCTCATCCTCGTTGCCGCCGGTGCCGGCGTGTTCTGGCGCCTGTTGCGTTCGCGCCACATGGATCTGTGGATCGCCAGCTACCTGAAGCAGTGGCCGCGCCGGCTGCGTGGGCGCAGTGCGCCGCACACGCATGTGCACTTCTGCTTCGCCGACCACTACGAGCCGTTCTGGCACAAGCCGGATCTGGCCACCGCACGCGCACGCGTCGACCGCTGGATGGACCGCTACCCGAAGATCGCGTCGGAGCACACCGACAGCAACGGCCGGCATCCGCAGCATTCGTTCTTCTACCCCGAGGAGGAGTACGACGAGGTGATCCTCGACCAGCTGGCCGACCTGTGCAAACGCGGTTTCGGCGACGTGGAGGTGCACCTGCACCACGACAACGACACGGCCGAGAACCTGCGCAGGACGCTGACGGGTTTCACCAGGCTGCTGAACGAGCGGCATGGCCTGCTGCGCAAGGATCCGGTGACGGGCCAGGTGCTGTATGCCTTCATCCATGGCAACTGGGCGCTGGACAACTCGCGCCCGGACGGCCGCTGGTGCGGCGTGAACAACGAGCTCGACGTGCTGCACGAGACCGGATGCCGCATGGACATGACGCTGCCGTCGGCGCCGAGCGACACGCAGACGAGCAAGATCAATTCGATCTATTTCGCGCATGGCGAAGCGGGCTGCTGCAAATCGCACGACCACGGCCGCGACGCGCGCGTGGGCGAGTGGCTGCAGGACAAGGAGCTGCTGATGGTGCAGGGCCCGCTGGCGCTGAACTGGAGCGACCGCAAGGCCGGCATCATGCCGCGCATCGAATCGAGCGAGATCTCGGCCGATGCCTTGCCGACGGCGGCGCGCGTCGCGCTGTGGGAGCAGGCGGCCATCGGCATCGAGGGCGTGGAGAACCACCTGTTCATCAAGGTTCATACGCACGGTGCCGAGGAACGCACCGCAGGCGCGCTGCTCGACGGCGGCATGCAGCGCATGTGGACCGAACTGGCGAAGCGCTTCCGCGACCGACCCGGGTTCTCGCTGCACTACGTGACAGCCTGGGAGATGTATCAACAGATCGAACGCCTGTGCAAGAACGAGCCGGTGAAGTCGTCTTCTCTGCGGGAAGAGGTGGCAGCATGAGCCGATCAACCGTTCGCCCAGAGCAGGGACCGAGCTTGTCGAGGGCCCGTGTCGAAGGGTTGTCGCCGCAGCGCGGCACAGGAGCCGGTGCAGCGTCAACCGGCCTTCGACAGGCTCAGTCCGACCCTTCGACAAGCTCAGGGCGAACGGATGCTGGCGGCCAGCGGACCATGAAGGTCTTGCACGTTATCGAGACCCTGGACTTCGGCGGCGCCGAGAAGGTCGTCGTCGACCTCGTCGCCGCCACCAAGGGCCGCTGCCAGCCCGCCGTCTGCTGCGTCAAGCACAGCGGCGAACTGGCCCAGCGCCTGGGCGACGGCGTGCAGGTGTTCTCGCTCGGCAAGGGCGAGGGCAACGACCTGACCGTGCCGTGGCGCCTTGCACGGCTGGTGCGCGAACAGGGCTTCGACGTGATGCATTCGCACTTGTGGGGCGTGTACCTCGAATCGGCGCTCGCCGCCCGGCTTGCCGGCGTGCCGCTGGTCCACACGGTGCACGGCAACTACCAGGACTACGGCCGCCGCCTCATCCCGCGCCTGAAGCTCGCGCTGCGCCACCGACTGGAGCGTTTCGCGGCGCGCTGGCACCAGCGCATCGTCACCGTCTCGCATTCGATCCAGAGCTACGTCGTCGAGAACATCGGCATCGACGCGCGCCGCGTCGAGACGGTGCACAACGGCATCGACGAACGCGTGTCGCTGCAGGGCGAACGCCGCGGCACCACCTTCATCACCGTCGGGCGCATGGCGGCGGTGAAGAACCACGCGATGATGGTTCGCGCGTTCGCGCGTGTCGCAGCTTCGCGGCCCGATGCGCGGCTGCAGTTGGTTGGCGACGGGCCCGACCGCCCGGCCCTCGAGGCGCTGGCCGCCTCGCTCGGCGTGGCGTCTCGCGTCGAGTTCCTCGGCTTCCGCAACGACGTGGCCGAGCTGCTCGCGGCCGCCGATGTGTTCCTGATGTCGTCGCACTACGAAGGCGTGTCGATCGCGATCCTCGAGGCGATGCGCGCCGGGCTGCCGGTCATCGGCACGCAGGTCGGCGGCATTCCCGAGACCGTGCTGCAAGGCGAGAGCGGCCTGCTGGTGCCCGACGGCGACGAGGCCGCGTTCGCCGAGGCGATGCTGACGCTGCTGCAGGATGCGAGCCGCCGCGCCACGCTCGGCCGCGCCGCCACCCAGCGCCAGCGCGAGGCCTTCTCGCTGGAGAGCGCCGCCCAGCGCTACCTGCAGATCTATGCCGGAGGCCTGCAGTGATCAAGGCGCTGCTGCGCAAGCTGCTGAGCCCGGTGCTGCGCTACCGCGGCGATGCGCCGGGCCTGTACCTGAGCTTCGACGACGGCCCGCACCCGGTGGTCACGCCGCAGGTGCTCGATGCGCTGGAGCGCGGCGGCGTGAAGGCCACCTTCTTCATGATCGGGCAGGAGATGGAACGCCACCCGGCGCTGGTGGCCGAGGTGCGCGAGCGCGGCCATGCGATCGCGCTGCACGGCTTCACCCACCGGCACTGCAGCGACATGAGCTGGCGCGAGCAGCTCGACGACCTGCGCCGCATGCGTGAGGTGGCTGCGCGCTTCGGCGTGCGGCTGCGCAGCTACCGGCCGGCGTACGGCGAGCTGTCGGTGCTGCGCATCGTCTGGTGCCTGCTGAACCGCGTGAAGATCGTGATGTGGTCGTTCGAGACCCGCGACTCGTTCGTGCAGCAGGCGTCCGAACTCGAAGCGCGCGTCACGCCGCAAGCCCTGACGGACGGCGACATCCTGCTGTTCCATGACGACACCCCGGTGACCGCGCAGGCCCTGCCGCGCTTGCTGGACAACGCCCGCGCAGCCGGCCTGCGCTTCGGCGTCCTGGAGACCGTGTGAAGACCCTCATCCACATCATCAGTGCCGACGACGTGTTCGGCCCCGAGAAGACCGTGATCAACGAATGCCTCGCACTGCGCGGCAGCGATTGGCACGCCCGCATCATCAACCTCTGGAACACCGACGACACGCCGATCTCGCGCAAGGTGCGCGAGGCCGGCATCGACTACGAGTGCATTCCTTCGGCCGGCAAGCTCGACCTGGGCGCCATCCGCACGCTCGCCGCGCAGCTCGCCGCGCAGCCCGGCACCGTGGCGCACAGCCACGGCTACAAGGCCGACCTGTACACGCTGCTGGCCGCACGCCGCGCCAAGGTGACGGCCCTCACGACCGCCCACGGCTGGACCTCGGAGAACGCGAAAGTGCGGCTGTACGAGCGGCTGCAGGCCTTCCTGTGGCGCTTCTTCGATCGCGTGGTCTGCGTGTCGCAGAGCTACCGGCAGCTCGCCGTCGCGGCCGGCGTGCCGGATCGCAAGATCACCGTCGTGCACAACGCGATCCGGAGTTCGTACCAGGCGCAGGGCGCACAAGCACGCAGTGATGCGCGCGCGGCGCTCGGGCTGGACGACGACGCGCAGGTCGTCGCGATCATCGGGCGGCTGGGCATCGAGAAGGGACACCGGCTGTTCGTCGATGCGGCCGCGCAGCTCGCGCCGCGTTTTCCGAAGGCGCGCTTCCTGATCGCCGGCGAAGGCGTGCAGCGCGCGGACATCGAGGCCCAGGTGGCGCAGCTGAAGCTGGGCGACACGGTGCGGTTGCTCGGCCACCGCAACGACCTGCCGGCGATCTACCCGGCACTCGACCTGCTGGCGATGGCCTCGCTGCGCGAAGGCCTGCCGAACGTGCTGCTGGAGGCGATGCTGCACGGCGTGCCCGGCGTCGCGATGGCGGTGGGCGGCATCCCCGAGGTGATCAGCGACGGCGTCGACGGGCTATTGGTGCCGCCGGGTGACCTGGCGCGTTTCACCGAGTCGCTGGCAGCGCTGCTCGGCGACCCGGTGCGGCGCGCGGCGATGGGCACGGCGGCGGTCACGAAGGTGCGCGACGGCTTCCTGTTCGATGCGCGGATGAAGCGCATGGTGGCGATCTACGAGGACGGGCTCGCGCGGCCCGGCACGCCGGCGCCGGCCGCAGGGAGCGCCGCATGATGCACGCGCTGTGGGTTGTCGCGGCGCTGGCCGCGAGCGCGCTGGTGCTGGTGGTGGCGGCAATCTTCCTGTACCAGGCAGTGCGCGGGCTGTGGGGCGTGCGCGCGCCGGCGCCGCTCGCGCCGCGGCGCGACAAGCGCTTCGGCGTGCTGGTGCCGGCGCACAACGAGGAAGGCGTGCTCGGGCCGCTGTTCGCCTCGCTGGCGCGGGTGGACTACCCGCGCGAGCAGTTGGCGATCCTGTTCATGGCCG
Source organism: Rhizobacter sp. P2_H3 (assembly GCF_056403355.1). Lineage (NCBI taxonomy): Bacteria > Pseudomonadati > Pseudomonadota > Betaproteobacteria > Burkholderiales > Sphaerotilaceae > Rhizobacter > Rhizobacter sp. P2_H3. The sequence continues at coordinate 7,079 of NZ_JBFUFQ010000248.1, forward strand.
ACCACTGCAGCGATGCGACGGTGGCCGAGATCCGTGCCGCCGGCTTCGACTGCCTGGACCGCCAGAGCGGTGCGCGCGGCAAGACCGCGAGCCTGGCCGAGGGCATCACGACGCTCGAGGCGAAGCATGGTGATGCGCTCGATGCGGTGGCCTTCTTCGATGCGGACAATGTCGTCGACACGCAGTTCTTCCAGCAGGCGGCGGCCGGGCTGCACGAAGGCCATCCGGTGCTGCAGGGCCGGGTCGGCGTGCACAACTGGCAGGCGACGCTGTTCTCGCGGCTGAACTACATGAACGCGGTGGTGGAGAACCGGCTGGAGGAACTGGCGCGCAGCCAGACCGGCTGGAGCTGCAACCTGCGCGGCCACGGCATGGTGTTCCGGCGCGACGTGCTGCAGCGCATGCCCTGGCATTCGGACACGATGGTCGAGGACCAGGAGATGCTGGTGAAGCTGGTGTGCAGCGGCCAGCGGGTGCACTGGCTGGAGCATGCACGCGCGTCGAGCGTGATCCCGGAGACGGCGAAGGAAGCGGCTGCGCAGCGCAGGCGCTGGGCGGGTGGTCGATCGGCCATCGTCGGGCGCAGCGTGCGAGCGCTGTGGGCACGCTTCCGTGCGAGCGGCGATGGTGCGGCGCTGAACCTGCTGATCGACTTCCTGCTGCCTTCGCATGCGGTGCAGCTGAGCCTGCTGTTCGTCGCGATCGTCGTGGCGGCTGCTGTCTGCGGGCTGGCGTCGTGGCAGTTCGTGCTGGCCTTCGCGCTGCTGCCGGCCTACCTGCTGTACTTCATCGCCGGCAACCTGCTGAGCGGCGTGCCGGTGAAGACCTTTCTCGACATCCTGTGGGCGCCGGCGTTCATTGCCTGGCGGACCTGGATCTATCTGTCGAGCTTGAGTGGCGTAAAGCGCTGGCGTTGATTTTTCGCTTGCCGGTGTTAGCGCGTCGCGGCGGGTGAGGGAATGGGCTGGGGGCTCATGCTGGTGCGGTCGGCGCCC
>NZ_JBFUFQ010000249.1:0-8011 GCF_056403355.1 Rhizobacter sp. P2_H3
CCTGTGCGGCTCGCGCTCCCCTGTGCGGCTCGCGCTCCAGCGGCGTCAACTACGGCGGCGTGCGGCGGCAGGGCCGGCCGCTGTCGCAGCTGCCGCTCGCGCAGCGTGCACACGAGCTGTGGGGCCGCTTGCCGGAGCTGATCGGCACTGACGGCGAATATGTGCGCAGCGGCCATTTCAAGATCGCGCGCAGCGCGGCCGACATGGCCTCGCTGGAGCGCTACCGCGCGATGACCCAGGGCTTCGACCTCGAGCTGGAGCTGGTCTCCGGTGAGCGCCTGCGCGCGCTGTGCCCGTGGCTGGGCCCGAAGGCGGTCGGCGGCTCGCTGTGCCGCGACGACGGCCAGGCCAATCCGCGGCTGGTCTCGCCCGCGTTCGCGCGCGCCGCCGAGCGGGCGGGGGCCGTGGTGCTGGAACGCACGCCGGTCGACGAAGTGATCGGCGACCGCAATGGGTTCACGCTGAGGTCCGGAACCACGCTGGAGGTGCACGCGCCGCTGTTGCTGAACTGCGCCGGCGCCTGGGCCGGGCAGCTCGCGGCGCAGTTCGGCGAGCCGGTGCCGATGCGCTCCGGCCACCCGGCGATGGCCGTCACCGAGCCGCTGCCGCCCCTGATGGACTGGAGCCTCGGCGTCGAGGGCGGGAGCATCTACTGCCGGCAGGTGGCGCGCGGCAACCTGGTGCTGGGCGGCGGCTCGGGCCTCGCGCTCGATGCCGACCGTGCGCGCTCGGAGCGCGACGCGATCACCGCGCTGGCCGGCCAGGCGATCGAGCTGATCCCCGCGCTGCGCGATGCCCAGCTGATCCGCACCTGGAGCGGCACCGAAGGCTACCTGCCCGACCGCGAACCGGTGCTCGGCTGCAGCCGCACGATGCCCGGGCTGATCCACGGCTTCGGCTTCGCGGGGGCGGGCTTCCAGATCGGGCCGGCCGTCGGCGAGGTGCTGGCCGAGCTGGCCCGCGACGGACACACCAGCACGCCGATCGCCGCGTTCGGCATCGAGCGGTTTGCCGCACCCCCGACGCCGCCGGCTGCTTCCGCCCCCTCGTCACTTCCCGAGTTGTCTCATCGTTGAAAGGATCGACCATGCCAAGCACTTCCTCGCTCCGTGCCCGCCGTCTGCTGGTGGGAACCGTGGCCGCCGCTGCCGCGCTGCTGTCCGCCGGCGCCGCGCATGCACAGGCCAAGACGATCTACATCGGCATGAACGGCGGCACGATGGAGAAGGCGTACACCCAGTACGTGTTCCCCGCCTTCGAGAAGATGTACGGCGCCAAGGTCGTCGTCGTGCCGGGCACCTCGTCGGACATCCTCGCGAAGGCGCAGGCCAACAAGGACAAGCCGCAGATGCACGTGATGTTCCTCGACGACGGCATCATGGTGCGCGCGATCGGCATGGGGCTGTGCGAGAAGCAGCGGCCGAGCCCGGCGCTGAACGACCTGTACCCGGCCGCGCGCTTCAAGGGCGACATGGCCAGCGGCGTGAGCCTCGGGATGACGGGCCTCGCCTACAACAAGAAGATGTTCACCGAGAAGGGCTGGGCCGCGCCGACCTCGTGGATGGACCTCGCCGACCCGAAGTTCAAGGGCAAGGTGGTGTTCCAGTCGGTGGCGTCCTCGTCGTTCGGGCTGCACGGCTTCCTGATGTTCAACCGCATCCAGGGCGGCAACGACAAGAACGTCGAGCCCGGCTTCAAGGCTTGGCCGGACAAGATCGGCCCGAACGTGCTCGAGTACATCCCGAGCTCGGCCAAGCTCTCCGAGATGGTGCAGACCGGCGAGGCCGCGCTGTTCCCGCTGACGCCCACCGCGGTGGCGGCCCTCAAGGTGAAGGGCATCCCGGTGGAGTACGCGCAGCCCAAGGAAGGCTCGGTGGTGCTGATGGTCGGCCAGTGCGTGATCGCGAACAACAGCGAGCCCGAGCTGGCGCAGAAGCTCGCCGAGTTCCTGCTGAGCCCGCTGGCGCAGGCCAACGTGCTGCAGTACGGCAGCCAGATCCCGACCAACCCGAAGGCGCCCGCGGTCGGCGAGGGCGCGGCCCAGGTTGCGCAGATCTCTCAGTGGATGAAGAACGCGGTGACGCTCGACTGGGAGAGCATCAACGCGAACCGGCCCACCTGGAACGCGCGCTGGAACAAGACCATCGAGAAATGACGGCCCCCCAGTCGCTTCGCTCCTGCCCCCGAGGGGCGCCACCCCAGGGGCCCGGAAAAGCCGGTTCCCCGGGGCGTTGCTTGATCGTCAGATAGAGAGATCAGCGGCGCTCGTACTGTTGTTTTCCGAAGAGGGCGTTGCGCGCCTTCTCGTCGTTGAGCGGCTTGCGGTGCTCGGCCAGCACCGCGACGCCGCGTTGCACCGCGGGGCGGGCGGCGATCTCGTCGAACCAGCCTTTCAGGTGCGGGAAGTCGTTCCAGTCGATGCCCTGGTTCTTCCACGAGCGCAGCCACGGGAAGATCGCGATGTCGGCGATGCTGTACGCCGGGCCGGCGATGTATTTCGACTTCGCGAGCCGCTTGTCCATCACGCCGTAGAGGCGTTTCGCCTCGTTGGTGTAGCGGTTGATCGCGTACTCGATCTTCTCGGGCGCGTAGATGCGGAAGTGGTGCGCCTGCCCGAGCATCGGGCCGACGCCGCCCATCTGGAACATCAGCCATTCGAGCACCTGGTAGCGCTCGGTGGTGCCGGTGGGCAGCAGCTTGCCGGTCTTGCCCGCGAGGTACATCAGGATGGCGCCCGACTCGAACAGCGAGATCGGCTGGCCGTCCGGTCCGTCGGGGTCGACGATCGCCGGGATCTTGTTGTTCGGGCTGATCGCGAGGAATTCGGGTTTGAACTGATCGCCGGCCCCGATGTCCACCGCCGTCACCTTGTACGGCAGCCCGCACTCTTCCAGCATGATGTGAACTTTGTGGCCATTCGGCGTGGCCCACGAATACACTTCGATCATCTTGTCTTCCTCAGGTCGACGTTCTGCAGCACGGGCGTGCTGTGTGGATGCGACTCTAGTTCAAGCACGGCCTTCATGCTCGACGCGATCAAACGACTGATCTCAGGCAAGCCTGACGGCCCGGATTGGCGGGCGGTGTCGGAGTGGGCCCGCGAGAACAAGATGGCCTTCAAGCGCGTGCGCGAGGAAGAAGGCTTCGTGATCGACGGCGGCATGGACAGCAAGCCGTGGCGCCTCGAATGGGGTTCGCCCCAGCGCCCCTACATCGAGGGCCATGAACTGCGGCTGCGCATGGAGCTCGGCCTGCCGCCGAACCTGCAGGTGCTGCTGCTGTCGCAGCCGTTGCGCGAGACGCTGGAGCGCCAGACCTTCGAGCGCTTCACCGAAAGCACGCAGACCGTGATCGACGGCGCGACGCCGGAAGAGATGCGCTGGCTCGCGATGTTCGCGAAGGTCACGTTCGCGGCCTCGAAGGCGGTGCGCATGCGTTTCGGGCTGGTCGGCAACACGCCGCAGGTGGCGGCCTCGTGGGTCGAGGGCGCGCTGGCCCGGCAGCTCGAAGACGCCAGCGGCAACCTGCTGGCGCAGGAGCCGCCGTTCGTGCTGATGCTGTTGCGCGGCCGGGTCTACCTGCGCATGCAACTCGCCGACCCCGATCTCGCGGCGGTGCGCCAGGCGGTCGGCCTGTTCGAGGTGGCGGTGCTGCAGGCGGTGCGGGTGGCCGGTGGGGTGGGCGCCGGCGAGGGCGCCGCCAGCGGCTGGCCGAGCACGTCGTCGACCGCGTGGCAGACCCAGCTCGGGCCGGATGATCCCAAGGACTCGTCGCGCCATTGAGACCCAGCGGACACCGTGGAACCGGCTTTGCCGGGCCACTGGTGGCGCCCCCTTGAGGGGGAGGCGCGAAGCGCCTCGGGGGTGGGTCAGCTATATCGGCCGAGTTCCATCTTCGCAATCGCATTGCGAWGCACTTCATCCGGCCCGTCCGCAAACCGCAGTGTCCGCGCCGCCGTGTAGAAGTACGCCAGCGGAAAGTCATCGCTCATCCCGCCGCCGCCGTGCACCTGCATTGCCCAGTCGATCACCTGGCAGGCCATCGATGGCGCCACCACCTTGATCATCGCGATCTCGCCCTTGGCGGTCTTGTTGCCGGCCACGTCCATCATCCACGCCGCCTTCAGCGTCAGCAGCCGCGCCTGTTCGATCTTGCAGCGCGCCTCGGCGATGCGCTCGCGCRTGACGCCCTGGTCAGCGATCTTGCGGCCGAACGCGACGCGCGATGACGCCCGTCGGCACATCAGCTCGAGCGCCCGCTCGGCCAGCCCGATCAGCCGCATGCAGTGGTGGATGCGSCCCGGRCCGAGCCGCCCCTGCGCGATCTCGAAGCCGCGGCCCTCGCCGAGCAGGATGCTGCTGGCCGGCACGCRCACGTCGGTGAACGTCATCTCGCAATGCCCGTGCGGCGCATCGTCATACCCGAACACCGGCAGCGGCCGCACCACCTTGACCCCCGGCGCATCGGCCGGCACCAGGATCATCGACTGCTGCGAATGCCGCGGCGCCTCGGGGTCGGTCTTGCCCATGAAGATGTAGACCGCGCAGCGCGGGTCGCCGGCGCCCGAGATCCACCACTTGCGGCCGTTGATCACGTACTCGTCGCCGTCGCGGCGGATGCTCGATTCGATGTTGGTCGCGTCCGACGAGGCCACATCGGGCTCGGTCATCGCGAACGCGCTGCGGATCTTGCCGTCGAGCAGCGGCTCGAGCCAGCGCTTCTTGTGCTCGGCCGTGCCGTAGCGCACGATGGTCTCCATGTTGCCGGTGTCCGGCGCCGAGCAGTTGAACACCTCGCTGGCCCAGGGCACGCGGCCCATCAGCTCGGCCAGCGGCGCGTACTCCTGGTTGGTGAGGCCGGCGCCGAGCTCGCTCTCGGGCAGGAACAGGTTCCACAGGCCTTGCGCGCGCGCCTTGGTCTTCAGTCCCTCGATCAGCTGCAGCGGCGTCCAGCGCTTGCCGGCGTGCGTGTTGGCCTCGATCTCGGCGTTGAAGGCGGCCTCGGCCGGGAAGACGTGCTCGTCCATGAAGCGGGCCACGCGGGCCTGCAGTTCCTGGGTGCGCGGGGAGTAGCTGAAGTCCATGAGGAAGTCTCCGGGAGGTGCTCGGTTGCCGTGTCAGGTGCCTTGTTGCGCAATGCGCCAGCCCATCTCGGCCAGCGGCCGCGCGCCGGCAGCGGCCTGGCGCGCCTGCGCGCTCGAGGCGGTGCCGTCCTCGACCCGCTTCGCGATGCCTTGCAGGATGCCGGCCATGCGGAACAGGTTGTAGGCCATGTAGAAGTTCCAGTCGGCCATCACCGCCTGCGGATCGGCGCGGCCGGTGCGTTCGCAGTAGCGGCGCACGTAGTCGGCCTCGCCCGGGATGCCGAGCGCGGCCAGGTCGAGCCCGCCGATGCCGCGGAACGCGCCGGGCGGGATGTGCCACGACATGCAGTGGTAGCTGAAGTCGGCCAGCGGGTGGCCGAGCGTCGAGAGCTCCCAGTCGAGCACCGCCAGCACGCGCGGCTCGCTCGGGTGGAAGACCAGGTTGTCGAGCCGGAAATCACCGTGCACCACCGACACCTGCGATTCGTCGCGCGCGCTGGCCGGCATGTGGGCCGGCAGCCACTGCATCAACGCGTCCATCGCGTCGATCGGCTGCGTGATCGAGGCCTGGTACTGCTTGCCCCAGCGCGCGATCTGGCGCTCGAAGTAGTTGCCCGGCTTGCCGTAGTCGGCCAGGCCCGCGGCGGCGACATCCACCTGGTGGAGTGCTGCGATCACGCGGTTCATCTCGTCGTACAGGCGGCTGCGCTCGGCGGGTTCGAAGCCGGGCAGCGACTGCTCCCACAGCACGCGGCCCTGGATGAACTCCATCAGGTAGAACGCGCGGCCGATCACCGATTCGTCCTCGCACAGCAGCAGCATCTCGGGCACCGGCACGGCGCTGCCGTGCAGCGCGCGCATCACGCGGAACTCGCGCTCGATCGCATGTGCCGACGGCAGCAGCTTCGCGGCGGGGCCGGGCTTGGTGCGCATCACGTACGAGCGCGACGGCGTCACGAGCTTGTAGGTCGGGTTCGACTGCCCGCCTTTGAACTGCTCGACCTGCAGCGGCCCGGCGAAGCCCGGCAGCGCGGCCTGCAGGTGGGCCTGCAGCGCGGCGATGTCGAACGCATGCGATTCGGCGACGGGTTTGGTTCCGGTGTAGGCGTCCATGCGGTCCTGTCAACGTTCGCGCGTCAGCGCTCGATTCTCAGCGTTCCGAAATCGCGAGCAGCTTGTCCTTCGACAGCACCACCAGCCGCGTCGGCTCGATGCGCACCGCGCCGTCGCGCTCGAAGCCCTTCAGTTCCTGGTTCACGCGCTGGCGCGACGCGCCGAGCAGCTGCGCCAGGTCTTCCTGCGCGAGCTGCAGCCCGATGCGGATCTCCTGGCCCTGCTCGATGCCATAGCTGCGCGACAGCAGCAGGATCTGCTTGGCCAGCCGTGCCGCGAGCGGCATCGTGTTGAGGTCTTCCACCACGTCGAACATCAGGCGCAGCCGGCGGCAGTTCAGCTTCAGCAGCGCCTCGTAGAGCTCGGTGTGCTGCGCGAGCAGTTCGCGGAAATCGGCCTTGCGCACCACCAGCAGCGTGGTCGCGCCATGCGCGTTCGCATCGTGCGTGCGGGGCAGGCCGTCGAACAGCGAGATGTCGCCAAACCACAGCCCGGGCTCCACGTAGGTCAGCGTGATCTGCTTGCCCGAGAGCGAGACCGAGCTGACGCGCACCGCGCCCTTGGCGACGCCGCACCATTCGTCGGCCGCTTCGCCGCGCGACGAGAGCAAGGCGCCGTCGTGCACACGGCGCACGATCGACCGCGAGAGGATGGCATTGCGCAATGGCTGCGAGAGTTTGGAGAACCACGAACCCGATTCGATGTTGGCCTGCTCATCGATTGTAAGAACGGGGGTATTCATGTTTTGTCTCTGACGTGACAGGGTGCGACCTCATTGTCCACGAAGGTCATTGCTGAAAGAGTGCGCGGATTCCCTTCACAAGGAGAGCACATCATGGGCGAACGAGCGCTGGACATCACGAGCAAGGAAGGTCGCGTGAGCGATGCCGAATGGCGCACGCGCGTGGATCTTGCGGCGGCGTATCGGCTGGTAGCGCATTTCAAGTGGGACGACTTGGTGTTTACCCACATCACCGCGCGCGTGCCGGGCGAGGAAGACCGTTTCCTGATCAACCCGTACGGGCTGATGTTCGACGAGATCACCGCATCGAGCCTGGTGAAGATCGACCTGCAGGGCAACAAGCTCGACGACTCGCCGTTCCCTGTGAACCCTGCCGGTTTCACGATCCACAGCGCGATCCATTCGGCGCGCCACGATGCGCAGTGCGTGCTGCACACGCACACGCTGAATGGCGTCGCGGTGTCGGCGCAGCAGGGTGGGGTGCTGCCGCTGTCGCAGCAGTCGATCTTCATCCTGTCGAGCCTCGCGTACCACGACTACGAAGGCGTCGCGCTGCGCGACGAGGAGAAGCCGCGGCTCGTGAAGGACCTCGGCCGCGCCAACTACCTGATGCTGCGCAACCACGGGCTGCTGACGCTGGGGCCGACGATTGCCGATGCGGTGCTCGCGATGTACTTCTTCGAGGCGGTGTGCACGATCCAGGTCCGCGCGATGGCCGGCGGCGTGCCGCTGACGCACATCGATCCGCGGATCATCCAGACGGCGGCGGAGCAGGCGAGGGGGGCGACACGGGGTGTCGGGGCGGGGGCGTTGACGTGGCCGGGGTTGCTGCGGCGGCTGGACCGGATCGACGATGGGTATCGAACGTGATGTCTTCGCGGAAGGCGGGTGCGGGGAGGCTGTGGTGCGCCGTCGGGTGCGGTCTTCGCCCCTCTCGGGGCGAAGACTCCCCTGCGCTGACTGGTTTCATGGCCCGTCGCCCAAACTCCCGCCACTCACTTCGTTCGTTGTGGTCAAACAGTGGGCGACAGTCAGTTCACGATCGCGCTTCGCGCGGGGCCATGAAACCAGCC
>NZ_JBFUFQ010000250.1:0-7971 GCF_056403355.1 Rhizobacter sp. P2_H3
GCCGGCATCGTCGAGCGCGCCCGCGGCGCCGGCGCGCACACCCGCTGCGGCGGCACGCTGGCGCAGGTCGGCAGCGGCGGCGCCTACTGGCGGCCGACGCTGATCGAGGGCGTAGAGGCCAGCAACCCGGCGGTGCTGGAAGAGATCTYCGGCCCGGTGCTGACAGTACAGGTGTTCGACAACGAAGAAGAAGGCCTCGCGCTGGCGGCACACGAGCACTACGGCCTCGCGGCCGGCGTGCACACCGCCGACCTCGGGCGCGCGCTGCGCGCGATGCGTGCGATCCAGGCCGGCACCGTCTGGATCAACCGCTACGGGCGCAGCGACGACTTCGTCATCCCCACCGGCGGCTACCACCAGTCGGGCATCGGCAAGGACCTGGGGCGCCAGGCGGTCGAGGCCAACCTGCGCGTCAAAAGCGTGCTGATCGACTTCGCGTCGCCGCAATGAAGTGCACCACCGCACCGGCGCAGCGCAGACCGCACGCCATGCCGAGACGGGCCCGTGAAACCACAGCTTCGACGCGTGGCACCCGCCAAATCCCCACTTCCTCGTTGGTCGCACATGCTTCAATGAAATGGTGATGACAAGGCGAACCCGCTGACACCCACCCGCCCTCACACGACAAGGACCTCCCCCACCATGGCCTTCCGCCCCAAGTTCATCAGCTTCGACTGCTACGGCACGCTGACCCGGTTCCGCATGAGCGAGATGACGCGCGAGATCTTCGCCGACCGCGTCCCCGCCGAGCGCATGGATGCGTTCATCGCCGACTTCTCCGCCTACCGCTTCGACGAGGTGCTGGGCGCCTGGAAGCCGTACGCCGACGTGCTGAAGAACGCCGTGCGCCGCACCTGCCGCAAGTGGAACCTGCAGTACCTCGACCACGAGGCGCAGCGCTACTACGACGCGGTGCCCACCTGGGGCCCGCATGCCGACGTGCCGGCAGGGCTGGCGCGCGTCGCGAAGGAGATCCCGCTGGTGATCCTGTCGAACGCGTCGGACGACCAGATCCAGCGGAACGTGGCGCAGCTCGGCGCGCCCTTCCACCGCGTCTACACCGCGCAGCAGGCGCAGGCCTACAAGCCGCGGCTGCAGGCCTTCGAGTACATGCTGGACTCGCTGAATGCGAACCCCGAGGACATGCTGCACGTGTCGTCCAGCCTGCGCTACGACCTGATGTCGGCCGACGACCTGGGCATCAAGAACAAGGTGTTCGTGAACCGCGGCCACGGCCCGGGCAACCCGGCCTACGGCTACACCGAGATCGCCGACATCGGCGGCCTGCCCGGCGTGGTCGGGCTCTGAACCCGTTCGAGCGGCCGCCATGAAACTCGACTCGTACTGGACCGACACGGCACCGGCCTTCACGCCGAAGCCGGCCGAGTTGCCGGCGCGCGCCGACGTGGTCATCGTCGGCGCCGGCTTCACCGGCCTGTCGGCGGCGCTCGCGCTGGCGCGGCGCGGCGCCAGCGTGGTCGTGCTGGAGGCCGGCGAGCGGGTCGCGAGCGAGGCCTCGTGCCGCAACGGCGGCCATGTGAACAACGGCCTGGCGGTCGACTACGGCGTGGCGGCCGACCGCCACGGCACGGCCCAGGCCTGCGCCTGGTACCACGCCTTCGACGCGGCGGTCGACAGCGTCGAGCGCGTCGTGCGCGACGAAGGCATCGCTTGCGATTTCGAGCGCAACGGCAAGCTGAAGCTCGCGACCCGGCCGGCGCACTGCGAGGCCCTGGCGCGCAGCGCCGAGCGCATGCGGCGCGAGGTCGACCCCGATGTCGAGTTCATCGACGCCGCGCGCGTGCGGCAGGAGGTCGGCAGCGAGCGCTTCGTCGGCGGCCTGCTGCAGAAGAAGAGTGCGCAGATGCACATGGGCCGCTTCGCGCACGGCCTGGCGAGCGCCGCCGAGCGCCAGGGCGCGCAGATCCACCTCGGCACCGCCGCGACGCGCTTCACGCGGCTGGGCTCGGGCCATGCCCACCGCGTCGACACCGCGCGCGGCTCGCTGCAGGCCGGGCAGCTGCTGCTGGCCACCGGCGCCTCGCAGCACGGCGGCTATGCGAGCTTCGGCTGGCTGCGCCGGCGCATCGTCGGCATCGGCAGCTTCATCATCGTCACCGAGCCGCTCGGCACCGAGCGCGCACGCTCGCTGCTGGCGGTGCGCCGCACCTGCGTCACGGTGGCCAACATCCACCACTACTTCCGGCTGACCGCCGACCACCGGCTGGTGTTCGGCGGCCGCGCGCGCTTCGCGCTCAGCAGCCCGACCTCCGACCGCAAGAGCGGCGCGATCCTGCAGCGCGGCCTGATCGAGACCTTCCCGCAGCTGGCCGGCGCCGGCATCGACTACTGCTGGGGCGGACTGGTCGACATGACGCAGGACCGCCTGCCGCATGCCGGCGAGCGCGACGGCCTGTACTACTCGATGGGCTACAGCGGGCACGGCACGCAGATGTCGGTGCACATGGGGCTGCGCATGGCCGAGGTGATGGCCGGCAATGCCGCTGCCAACCCGTGGCGCGACCGGCCCTGGCCCGCGATCCCCGGGCACCTCGGCCCGCCCTGGTTCCTCCCCGCCGTCGGCTTGTACTACCGCGTCAAGGACATGGTGGCCTGAAATGACGCCGCACGGGCTTCGAACGACAACCCCTTCCCTCCCACTGCACAGAGGAACATGCGATGAACGAGCGCCGGAAGTTTGAAGACCTCGTCGGTCCGCAAGAGAGCACGCGCCTGCTGGGCGCACTGAAGCGCGGCGCCAGCCGGCGCGACGTACTGGCCCTGCTGATGGCGGGCGGCATGCAGGCCACGCTGGCCGGCGGCCTGTCGAGCCTCGCGCTGTCGGCCCACGCCGCCACGCCGAAGCGCGGCGGGCGCATCCGCGTGGCCGGCGCCACCGCGGCGATCACCGACACGCTGGACCCGTCGAAGATGTCGAACCAGACCGACTACTCGCGCGGCACCATGCTCTACAACGGCCTGACCTCGCTCGACGGCAGCCTGACGCCGCAGCCGGCACTGGCCGAATCCTTCGACACCAAGGACGCGAAGACTTGGGTCTTCAAACTGCGCAAGGACGTGAAGTTCCATGACGGCAAGCCGCTGACCCCGGCCGACGTGGTGTTCTCGGTGATGCGCCATAAGGACCCGGCCACCGCCTCCAAGGCCAAGGCGCTGGCCGACCAGATCGACAGCGTGAAGGCGAGCGGCGCCAACGAGGTGACGGTGACGCTCTCCGCGCCCAACGCCGACCTGCCGGTGATCCTCGGCACCTTCCACTTCATGATCGTGAAGGACGGCACCACCGACTTCAGCACCGGCATCGGCACCGGCCCGTACAAGCTGAAGGAGTTCAAACCCGGCGTGCGCTCGATCGCGGTGCGCAACGAGGGCTACTGGAAGCCGGGCCAGCCGTACCTCGACGAGATCGAGTTCGTCGGCATCGGCGACGAAGGCGCGCGCGTCAACGCGCTGCTGTCGGGCGACCTCGACCTGGCCGGCTCGGTCAACCCGCGCTCGGTCGAGCGCATCAAGGGCACGCCCGGCTTCGCGGTGTTCAGCACGCAGTCGGGCCAGTACTCCGACCTGATCATGCGCAAGGACCTGGGCCCGGGTGCCAACCCCGACTTCATCCTCGCGATGAAGCACCTGATCGACCGCGAGCAGATGCGCAAGTCGGTCGCGCTCGGCCATGCGGTGCTCGCCAACGACCAGCCGATCGACCCGACCAACCGCTTCCATTTCGCCGGCCTGCCGCAGCGCGCCTTCGACCTCGACAAGGCGAAGTTCCACCTGAAGAAGTCGGGCCTGGGCGACGCGCCGGTGCCGGTGATCGCCTCGCCGGCGGCGCTGTACTCGGTCGAGATGGCGCTGGTGATGCAGCAGTCGGCGCAGAAGATCGGCCTCAACCTGGACGTGAAGCGCATGCCGGCCGACGGCTACTGGTCCAACCACTGGCTCAACAGCGCGGTCGGCTTCGGCAACGTCAACCCGCGCCCGAGCGCCGACACGCTGCTGACGCTGTTCTTCAAGTCCGACGCGGCCTGGAACGAGTCGCGCTGGAAGAGCGAGAAGTTCGACCAGCTGCTGGTCGCCTCGCGCGCCGAGACCGACGCCGCGAAGCGCAAGCAGCAGTACGCCGACATGCAGGTGATGATCCACGAGCAGGCCGGCCTGGGCATCCCGCTGTTCCTGGCCAGCCTGGACGGCCACAGCAGCAAGCTCAAGGGCCTGTCGCCGATCCCGCTCGGCGGGCTGATGGGCTACTCGTTCGCCGAGCACGTCTGGCTGGACGCCTGAGCCACGGCCATGAACGGCTTGATCCTGCGCCTCAGCCTGCAGCGCATCGGCCTCGCGCTGGTGTCGCTGCTGGTCGTCTCGGCCCTGGTGTTCGYGATCACCGCGGTGCTGCCGGGCGACGCGGCGCAGGCCCAGCTCGGCCAGGAAGCCACGCCCGAGACGCTGGCCGCGCTGCGCCACCAGATGGGCCTGGACGTGCCGGCACCGGTGCGCTACGGGCGCTGGCTGGCGGGGCTGCTGCGCGGCCAGCCGGGCGAGTCGATCGTCACCCACACGCCGGTGGTCGACATGCTGGCCAGCCGGCTGCCGAACTCGCTGCTGCTGGCGGCGATCACGGTGCTCGTCGCGGTGCCGCTCGCGCTGCTGCTGGGCATCGCCGCGGCGATGTACCGCGGCTCGCTGTTCGACCGAATCGTCAGCGGCGGCGCCGTCGCCGTGGTGTCGGTGCCCGAGTTCCTCGTCGCGACGCTCGCGGTGCTGGTGTTCGCGGTCGAGCTGCACTGGCTGCCGGCGCTGTCGTACGGCGTCAGCTTCGACTCGCCGCTGAAGATGCTGCGATCGTTCGCGATGCCGGTGATGACGCTGTGCTGCGTGATGGTGGCGCAGATGATGCGCATGACGCGCGCCGCGGTGATCGACCAGCTGAAGGCGCCGTACATCGAGATGGTGCTGCTGAAGGGCGCGACGCCGATGCGCACCGTGCTCGCGCATGCGCTGCCGAACGCGGTCGGCCCGATCGCCAACGCGGTCGCGATGACGCTGTCGTACCTGCTGGGCGGCGTGATCATCGTCGAGACCATCTTCAACTACCCCGGCGTCGCCAGCCTGATGGTCGACGGCGTGACGCAGCGCGACATGCCGCTGGTGCAGACCTGCGCGATGCTGTTCTGCGCCGCCTACCTGCTGCTGGTGACGCTGGCCGACATCTGCAGCATCGTGGCCAACCCGCGGCTGCGCTACCGATGAACAGCACCCCCCTTCCCGTCCGCCCCCGGCGAACACGCACCAGCCCGCTCGCCTGGGCCAGCGCCGCCGTGCTGCTGTTCTGGCTGCTGGCCGCGCTGCTCGGCCCCGGTTTGCTGAGCGACAGCGGCAGCAGCATGGGCGACGCCGCGGTGTTCGCGCCGATGAGCGCGGCGCACTGGTTCGGCACCGACTTCCTCGGCCGCGACGTGTTCGCCCGCGTCGTGCAAGGCACGCGCTACACGGTGGGCGTGGCGCTGGCCGCCACGCTGCTGGCCAGCGGCATGGGCACGCTGCTCGCGCTGCTGGCGGCCGCCAGCGGGCGCTGGGTCGACGCGCTGCTCAGCCGCGCGGTGGACACGCTGACCTCGGTGCCCGGCAAGATGTTCGCGCTGATCATGGTCGCGGCCTTCGGCTCGGCAATGTCGACGCTGGTCGTCACCGCGGCCGTCATCTACCTGCCGGGCGCCTACCGCATCGCGCGCTCGCTCGCCGTCAACATCGACGCGATGGACTACGTGACCGTGGCGCGCACGCGCGGCGAGGGGCGGCTGTACATCATGCTCAACGAGATCCTGCCCAACATCGTCGGCCCGATGGCGGCCGACCTCGGCCTGCGCTTCGTCTACGTGGTGCTGCTGCTCGCGTCGCTGAGCTTCCTCGGCCTGGGCGTGCAGCCGCCGGCCGCCGACTGGGGCTCGCTGGTGCGCGAGAACATCGGCGCGCTGCCGCTGGGCAGCGCCGCCATCATCATGCCGGCGCTCGCGATCGCCAGCCTGACGATCGCGGTCAACCTGCTGATCGACAACCTGCCCGGGCGCTCGGCCCGCGGGGAACGCTGATGGGCGCGCCGGTCACCGTCAGCGGCCTGAACATCGTCGCGCAGACGCGCGACGGCGAGCAGCCCATCGTGCGCGACCTGAGTTTCAGCATCGCCCCCGGCGAGGTGCTGGCGCTGATCGGCGAATCGGGCTCGGGCAAGACCACCACGGCGCTGGCGCTGATGGGCTATGCGCGCAACGGCTGCCGCATCGCCGGCGGCAGCATCCGCATCGGCGATGCCGACGTGCTGGCGCTGACCCCGGCGCAGCAGCGCGCGCTGCGCGGGCGCAGCGTGGCCTACATCGCGCAGAGCGCGGCCGCCTCGTTCAACCCGTCGCGCAGCCTGATGGACCAAGTGGTCGAGCCGGCCCGCATCCACCGGCTGATGCCGCGCGCCGAGGCCGAGGCGAAGGCGGTCGCGCTGTTCCGCGAGCTCGCGCTGCCCGACCCCGACCACATCGGCGCGCGCTACCCGCACCAGGTGTCGGGCGGGCAGCTGCAGCGGCTGATGGCGGCGATGGCGCTGATCAGCGACCCCGACCTGGTGATCCTCGACGAGCCGACCACCGCGCTCGACGTGACGACGCAGATCGAGGTGCTGCGCGCCTTCCGCCGCGTGGTGCGCGAGCGCCGCGCCACCGCGGTCTACGTGAGCCACGACCTGGCGGTGGTCGCGCAGATGGCCGACCACATCCTGGTGCTGCGCGACGGCGCGATGCGCGAGCTGGGGCGCACCGGGCAGATCCTGCAGGCGCCTGCCAACGACTACACGCAGAGCCTGCTGGCCGCCGCGCAGCCGAAGGTGCGCGATGCCGGCCGGCCAGCCGCCGAGGCCGCCGAGGCCACGGCACGGCCGCTGCTGGAAGTGACCGGCCTCAGCGCCGGCTACGGGCCGCTCGACCGCCAGGGCCGCCCGGCGCTGCCGATCCTGCAGGACATCGACCTGACGCTGCAGCGCGGCCAGGCGATCGGCGTGATCGGCGAATCCGGCTCCGGCAAGACCACGCTGGCGCGCGCGATCGCCGGGCTGATCGCGCCGTCCGGCGGGCACATCGTGTTCGACGGCCGCGAGCTCGGGACCGCGCTGGCCCGGCGCTCGAAGGAAGACCTGCGCCGCATCCAGATCGTGTTCCAGATGGCGGACACCGCGCTCAACCCGGCGCACACCATCGAACGCATCCTGGCGCGGCCGCTGCAGTTCTACCGCGGCCTGCGCGGCGCCGCGTTGCGCGCGCGCATCGCGCAGCTGCTCGACCTGGTGCAGCTGCCGGCCACGCTGGCACAGCGCCTGCCCGGCGGGCTGTCGGGCGGCCAGAAGCAGCGCGTGAACCTGGCGCGCGCGCTGGCCGCCGAGCCCGACCTGATCCTGTGCGACGAGGTGACCTCGGCGCTCGACAGCGTGGTCGGCGCCGCGGTGCTCGACCTGATGGCGCAGCTGCGGCGCGAGCTCGGCGTCTCGTACCTGTTCATCAGCCACGACCTGCACACCGTGCGCTCGGTGTGCGACGAGATCGTCGTGATGCAGCACGGCCGCAAGCTCACGCAGGTGGCGCGCGCCGACTTCGAGCGCGGCCCGCACCACCCCTACTACGAACTGCTCGCGCGCTCGGTGCCCGAGCTGCGCTGCGGCTGGCTGGATGACGTGCCCGACGCGCACGACGTGCCGGCCACCGCCTGACCCCCAACCCCTTCTTTCTTCGCGATGCCCCTGACCCTGACCGTTCCGACGCTGCAACGCCAGCAGAACTTCATCGACGCGCGCTGGAGCGATGCGGCCGAAGGCCGGCGCTTCGAGGTCCGCGACCCCGCCACCGACGCCGTGTTCGCGCAGGTGCCCGACAGCGGCGCGCGCGACGCCCGCGCCGCCGTCGAGGCCGCCCATGCGGC
>NZ_JBFUFQ010000251.1:0-7955 GCF_056403355.1 Rhizobacter sp. P2_H3
GGAGATCACCGACCTGAACCGGCTGTACCTCGAGGCCGGCACGCTCGAAGTGCAGATCTTCGGCCGCGGCGACGCGTGGCTCGACACCGGCACGCACGATTCGCTGCTGGAGGCGAGCGCCTTCATCCAGACGCTCGAGAAGCGGCAAGGCCTGAAGGCCTGCTGCCCCGAGGAGATCTGCTGGCGCAAGGGCTGGATCACGTCGGCGCAGCTCGAAGCGCTGGCCAAGCCCTTGGCCAAGAGCGGCTACGGCCAGTACCTGCTGCAACTGATGCACGACAAGGTGTTCTGATGAAGGTCATCAAGACAGAGATTGCCGACGTGCTGGCGTTCGAGCCGAAGGTGTTCGGCGATGCGCGCGGCTTCTTCATGGAGAGCTACAACGGCCGCGTCTTCGCCGAGGCGGTCGGGCGCGAGACCGTCTTCGTGCAGGACAACCATTCGCGCTCGGCGCGCGGGGTGCTGCGCGGGCTGCACTTCCAGTACGCGCCGCATGCGCAAGGCAAGCTGGTGCGGGTGACGAGCGGCGCGGTGTTCGATGTCGCGGTCGACATCCGCCGCGCGAGCCCGACCTTCGGCCGCTGGGTGGGCATGGAGCTGAGCGCCGAGAACAACCGGCAGCTGTGGATCCCGCCCGGCCTGGCGCACGGCTTCCTGGTGCTGAGCGAGACGGCCGACTTCCTCTACAAGACGACCGACTACTACGCGCCGAAGGAAGAGGGCTGCGTGCGCTGGGACGATCCCGAGCTCGGGATCGCCTGGCCCGACGTCGGTGGCGCGCCGCAGCTGTCGGCCAAGGACGCGGCGGCGTTGCCGCTGCGGGAAGCGAGGCTCGAATGACGAAGGCGATGATCCTCGCGGCCGGCCAGGGCACGCGCGTGCGTCCGCTGACGCGCGACCTGCCGAAGCCGATGGTGCCGATCCTCGGCAAGCCGGTGATGGAGTACCTGATCGAGCACCTGGCGCGCTATGGCGTGCGGCAGATCATGGTCAACGTCGCGTTCAACCACCGCAAGATCGAGAGCCATTTCGGCGACGGCCACCGTTGGGGTGTCGAGATCGGCTATTCGTACGAAGGCGCGCGCGAGCACGGCGAGATCGTGCCGAAGCCGATGGGTTCGGCCGGCGGCATGAAGAAGATCCAGGATTTCTCCGGCTTCTTCGACGAGACGACCATCGTGCTGTGCGGCGATGCACTGATCGACCTGGACTTCGGCGCGGCGCTGTTCGAGCACCGCAGCAAGGGGGCGTTGGCGAGCGTGGTGACGCTGGACGTGCCGCGCAGCGAGGTGCAGAACTACGGCATCGTGAAGTGCGACAAGGACGGCCATGTCGAGTCGTTCCAGGAGAAGCCGAAGCCGGAGGAGGCGCACAGCACGCTGGCCTCGACGGGCATCTACATCTTCGAGCCGTCGGTGCTCGATCTCGTGCCGAGCGGCGCGGTGTTCGACATCGGCAGCCAGCTGTTCCCGCTGATGGTGGAGCGCCAGCTGCCGTTCTATGCGCAGAGCCGCTTCTTCAACTGGATCGACATCGGGCGCGTGAGCGACTACTGGAGCGTGCTGCAGCGGGTGCTGCGCGGCGAGGTGGCGCAGATGGACATGCCGGGGCGCGAGGTGCGGCCGGGCGTGTGGGTGGGGCTGAACACGCGGGTGCCGTGGGACGAGGTGACGATCAACGGGCCGGTGTACATCGGCTCGGGCGTGGAGATCGAGCCGGGCGTGACGATCCAGGGGCCGACGTGGATCGGCACGGGCAGCCACCTGCGGCGCAACTCGAAGGTGGTGCACAGCGTGCTGTTCGAGTACACGCGGATCGGTGAGGGGCAGACGTTCACGGACATGATCGTGGCGCCTTTGTACTGCGYGGATCGCAAGGGCAAGACGTTCTACCAGGGCGACGAGGAATGCACGCTGCGTTGGTCTGACGCACGGGCTTGAGTCTTCTGGTTCTGCGCGGCGCGGCGCGTCGCGGCGCGGCGGGTGAGGGGATGGGCTGGGGGCTCAGCCTCGGCGGTCGGCCCTGGCGGGCCGACTCCACGAAGAAGCTCGGCTTCGGGGGTGCATCGCCAAACTCCCTCCGCTCACTGCGTTCGCTGTGGTCAAACAGTGGCGATGAGCATGTCTACGAAGCGCGCTGGCGCGCGCCACCCCCGAAACCAAGCTTCTTCGTCACCTCAGAAGTCGCCCCCAACCCATCCCCTCACCCGCCGCGCCGCTAAGCACCACCAGCTCTTGTTGGGGGGAAAAGATTGAAGTGACCGACGAGCRTGCKRGCGYYMGCATGCYTYGTCCMTCWKWTGTTCGCTTGTCACCGCCGMAGKASCRGRGCGGTGGCACAAAGGCGCGGGTGGGGAGGCTGTGGCGCGCCAATAAGGAGGGGGCGCCGGAGCTGGCTGGTTTCATRGCCCGCGTGCGCAGCACGCTTCGTGMACTGACTGTCGCCCACTGTTTGACCACAACGAACGAAGTGAGTKGCGGGAGTTTGGGCGACGGGCCATGAAAYCAGYCAGCGCAGGGGAGTCAGCGCCCCGCCAGGGGCGATGACCGCACCCGACGGCGCGCCACAGCCTCCCCACCCGCGCCTTTCCGCGCAGCAACCGCACGAGAACGAAAAAGGCCTCGCAGTTTGCGCTGCGAGGCCTTTCGTCAGAGCCTCAACTGAGGCCCGAACCTTACTCTTGCGGACGACGGCGACGCGACACGAACACGATCGCGCCCAGGCCGGCCAGCAGCATCGCGTACGTCGCCGGTTCCGGAACGGCCGTGACGGTGATGTTCTGCAGCGCCAGGCTGAACTTCTGCGGGTACACGCCCAGCAGCGCGAAGATCAGGAAGCTGTCGCCGCCTGCCTTCGTCACGAACGAGTACGTGTTCCAACCGGTCGTCTTCGTCGAGTCGGACAGCTGGTCGAACGTGCCCGGGCCCTTCTGGCTGTCGAACAGGAACGCGAAGTCCAGCGTGCGGTCCAGCGGACCACCCGTCTTCTCCGCTTCATATTGGAAGCTCACGTTGTACAGCCCCGGTGCGAGGTTGTCGAACACCTCGTAGCAGAAGCTCTGACCCAGCTTGCTCTTCAGCGGATCGTCGCAGCTCTCGCTGCTGGCGAACGCCGACCCGGTCGCGAAGGTCATCGCGGTCAGGGCCAGTGAAACTAGAAACTTCTTCATGGATACCTCCTGGTGATTAGGTGCTTTCCCGTATGCAAGACACACGCCACTTTCAGATCCCATCCCCAGTTCAAGGGGGGTCGATCGAGGCGCACAGGGCAAGAGGCAGCCGGCATGCCCAGCCGGCTTCACTTCGAACCGCTCTTTGCCCCTCAAAAGCGGCCGAATTTGCCGCAGCAACTACCTTTCGGCAGCCCAAGCTTGCCGATTTCCGCCCTGTATCGCTTCGTTACTGCTTGCAAGTGGCTGCAAACTGCCTTCAAGTCGACACATCAGCATGGTCCATGCCTGGGCGAATTTCCCTGGCGTGGTGCAATGCAGCATGAATTCAGGGCGCCGCGGCACATCGCGTCACGCCATCCGACAAGGCGTCGGACTCAGCGCAGGCTGACCTGCCCGGAACAGCTCCCGGTGGTCGCGCTGTAGGGGTAGGTGATCGTCAGGTTGTCGCCGACGATCTGACGGCGTTCGTGGCCCACGTTGCACGCGAACTGCAGGCTGCGCAGCGGCTGCCACGCGATGCCGAGGCCGTAGGTGGTGGTGTTGTCCTCGCCCTCGGCCGGCGCGGTCACGCCATTGGCGATGAAGGCGTTGTCCAGCTTGCGCCGGGTGTAGCCGCCCTGTGCGGTGAGCTGGATCTTCGCGGTCGCGTCCCAGCGCGCCTTCAATTGCAGGCTGTGGCTGACCCGCGTGTCGCTCGAATCGATCTCGTTGAGCGCCGTGCCGAAGGTGCTGCTGCCCACGCTGCTGTCGCGCGAGAGCTGCGTGTCGAAGTTCAGCTTGCCGGTGGCCTGCCAGTTCCAGCCGAGCGCGCCGGTCCAGGTGTTCGTGTCGCGCTGCGATTGCACCGAATGGTTCTCGCGCGTCACGCTGACACGCGCATTCAGCGTGCTCAAGCCATTCGGCTTCGCGAGCAGGCTGAGGTCGACGTCGTTGCGGCGGAACACGTCCGGCTCGACGCCGAAGTTCGGGAAGCGCCCCTCGGTGTGCCGGCCGCCGAGCCGCACGCTCAGCGCATCGGAGTCGGCCCAGCGCACGCCGGCGTTCACCGTCTGCTGGCGCACGTCGCGGTTGCTGAACTCGTCAGCCGAATAGCGGCTCTGGTTGCCGGCCCAGCCGCCCTCCAGCGTCCACGCGGTGACGACGCCCACGCGCACCTGCAGCCCGGCACCGGTCGTGCGCAGCTGGTTTTTGCCGGTGTAGCGGTTCTGGCTGTCGAGGTCATAGCGGTACAGGCTGCTGCGCTGCTCGGCCGTCAGTTCGCCCGACACGCGCTCGATGGTCKACCAGTCGAGCCGCGCCGACAGCCGGTGGTCGGTGTTGTTCAGCTGCGTGTTGTTCTTGTAGCGGTTGATGTTGGCTTCGAGCCCGGCCGTGAAACGCTGCCGGCCGAACGGCTGGTCGATCGCGGCACGCAGCCCGGTCGACGACACCGCATCGCGCGCCGCCGGCTCGCCATCGGGCGCGCGGAACAGGTTGTTGTCGGCCGAGATGGCCTGGCTGATGCCGAACACGTACGGATCGGATTCATCGCCCGCATGGGCAACGCCGGCAAGACCGGTCAGCACGAGGACGGCAACGGAAGAACGACGCATAGGTACACCAAATACAAAAGAACGATCAAGCAACGCCCGCGGAACCGGCTTCGCCGGGCCGCCGGGTGGCGCCCCTCGGGGGCAGGAGCGAAGCGACTGGGGGGCCCACATCAATATGCGTTGCGGTCGAAGAGGACGAGCCGCACGGTGCGCACGATGATCATCAGGTCCAACCCGATCGACCAGTTGCGCAGGTACTCCAGGTCGTACTCGACGCGCGCGGCCATCTTGTCCAGCGTGTCGGTCTCGCCGCGAAAGCCGTTCACCTGCGCCCAGCCGGTGATGCCCGGGCGCACCTTGTGCCGCACCATGTAGGCCTGGATCATCTTGCGGTACTGCTCGTTGTGCGCCACCGCATGCGGGCGCGGCCCGACGATGCTCATGCGCCCCTGCAGCACATTGATCAGCTGCGGCAGTTCGTCGAGCGAGGTCTTGCGGATGAACGCGCCGAACGGCGTGATGCGCGCATCGCCGCGCGTGGCCTGCTTCACCACCGCGCCGTTGTCCTGCGTCGTCATCGAGCGGAACTTGTAGACCTCGATCTCCTCGCCATCCAGCCCGTTGCGCTTCTGGCGGAAGATCACCGGCCCGGGCGAACTCAGCTTCACGCCGATCGCCAGCGCCGCCATCACCGGCGAGATCAGCAGCAGGATCAGCGACGCCAGCACGATGTCGCTGAATCGCTTGACCAGGTCGTTGGTGCCGGTGAACGGCGACTCCAGCAGGCTCACCACCGGCACGCCGGCCATGTCCTGCAGGCGCCCCTGGATCACGCTGACGCCGAACACGTCGGGCGCGTAGTACACCGAGGCGGTCGTGTCCTGCAGCGAGGCCAGCAGGTTCACGATGCGCGGCTGCGACGTCAGCGGCAGCGTGATGTAGACATCGCGCACACCGTGGCGGCGCACCCACTCGGCCAGGTCCTCGAAGCGGCCCTTCACATGCTCGCGCGCATCGGGGTGCAGGCGATCCGGCGAACGGTCCTCGAAGAAGCCGACGAAGTCCTGCCCGAACGAACTGCGCGCCTTCAGCGACTCCAGCACCTTGGCCCCGAGCGGCCCGGCCCCCACCACCACCGCGGGTCGGCGGTATTCCGGCCGCAGCGCCAAGCGCCGCAGCGCCTCCTTGCCCCCGCGCACCGCGATCCATTGCACGACCGGCGTCAGCCCGGCCCACCAGGCCAGCACCCGCCACTCGAAGAACTTCAGGCTGTCGGTCGCATAACCGCACAGCACCAGGATGCCCAGCAAGGCAATCCACGCGCTGAGGATGTCGATGGCCGCGTTCAGGCTGCGGTCCTTGAAGCGGTTCACGCCGGGGAAGCTCAACACCAGCACGAGCATGCACAGCGTCAGTGCCGGCCGCTCGACCGGCTCGTCGAACACGCTGCTGACGGCGAGATAGCACAGCACCGTCAGCAACGGCTCCATCACCGCGGCGATGAAGGAGGTGACGGAGGGCGGTGCTCCGAGGAACAACTGCCTATGGCTGCGTTCTTCGAACATGGGGGAGGTCCGTTGGAAATTTCACGAACCTCCCACGCACGAGGCGTGCCAACTTGCCCGCGCGCTGTAACTGAATTTCTCTCGCCGCGCCAGAGGGTGAATACGGGCGACCTTCCTGTCAGAAAGCCCGGTTCCGGTCACCGTTGGACACAGGTGACCGGTAGATTCGACAAGCTTTTATCCGACACACGTCCGGTTCTTACCGGTTCGCTTCGCCTCGTAGAGCGCTTCGTCGGCGCGTTCGAGCGCGGCCTCGATGGCCTCGCCCTGCCGGTACAGCGTGACGCCGGCCGAGAAGGTGACGAACACCTGGCGCTGCTCGTGCATGAAGAGCCCGCCGGACAGCGAACGCTGCAGGCGCGTCAGGATCTGCTCGCCCTCCTGCACCGGGGTGTCGGGCAGCAGCACGACGAACTCCTCGCCGCCGTAGCGCGCCACCAGGTCGGTCGGGCGCAGCGCCTTGCTGACCACCTCGGCCAGCGACTTCAGCGCGATGTCGCCGGCCGCATGGCCCAGCTCGTCGTTCAGGCGCTTGAAGTTGTCGACGTCCAGCAGGCCGATCGACAGCTCGGTCTGGCCGCGCTCCATGCGTGCCTTCTCGGCGTCGAACGCCTGCATCAGGCCGCGGCGGTTGGCGATCTGCGTGAGCTGGTCGGTCGACACCTCTTCCGACAGCCGCCGCAGCTCGCCTTCGAGCTCGGCCACGCGCTCGGACAGGCCGACCGCCTTCGCATGCTCCGACTCGAGCCGGCCCTGCGCCTGGCTGACCAGCGACTGCACGGTGCGGCTCTCCTCGACCATCTCGCGCACGACGCCGGCCAGGCTCTCGAGCGAATCGGCCTTCTCGATGGTGTCGGCATAGCGGCCGACGCTCTCGTGGAAGCGGCCGGTGTGCTGGCCCAGCTCGCCCAGCTCGCTGAGCATGCGGTTGATCAGCAGCTTCAGCGCGTCGCGGGCGCGCGCCCGGTCCTCGCGCAGCTGGTGCTGGCGCTGGCGGGTGTGGCCCAGCAGCTCGCTGACCGAGCGCACGCTGCGCGCGGTCAGGCCGCCGTCGATCTGCAGCTTCATCGCGTCGACCTGGCCGCGCGCCCAGCTGTCGTCCTCGGCCAGCTCGGCCAGGCTCGCGGTGAGCTCCTGGCACAGCCCGCTCAACTGGTCGACGAAGTGATGGCGGTGCGCCAGCATGCGGCGCGCGCGCTCGCACAGCGCGTCGAACTCGTCGGCCTGCAACGCCGTCGGGCCCGGTTCTTCGAGCTGCGCGAGCAGTTCGGCCAGCTGGCGCGACAGCTCGGCGCTCGGGGCCGGCGGCGGCGGCAGCGCGAGTTGCACGGTGCCGCTCAGGCCGTCGGCGACGCGTTGCCACAGCGGGAAGGCCACATCGGCCGGCACGGGCTCGGCAACGGGTGCGGACGATGGCGCGGCCGGCGGCAGCGCATCGAGCGGCGCCGGGTGCGTGAGGCTGTCGTCGGCATCGACCATGTCGTCGACCGTGTCGCTCTCCCAGCTGCCCATCAGCTGTCCCAGCCGCTGCTGCAGCCGCTGCACGTCGCTGCGGCTGCTCGACAGCACCCGCTGCAGGCTGTCCTTCTTGCGCGCCGCGGTCCAGTTGCGCCCGCCGCGCTCGACGCCACGGGTGATGCGCTCGATCAGGCCGGCGAGCGCCGCGGCCTGGGCGGCGCTGTCGAC
>NZ_JBFUFQ010000252.1:0-7950 GCF_056403355.1 Rhizobacter sp. P2_H3
GCGCTGGCTGGGCCGCTCGGCCTTTGCCGAGATGCCGCGCGCGGGCCCGTCGGTGGTGCTGCTCGACGAGCAGTCGCGCATGGCCGGGCCGATCAGCGAACTGGTCAGCGATCTCTTCTACGACGGGTCGCTGCGCGTGGCGGCCGACACGCAGGCCGCGCCCGGCTGGCTGGCGGCGCGCCGGCGGGCGCTGGGTGCGATCGATGCCGACACGCATGTGCACGTGCACCGTCTGAAGACCGATGGCGCCTGGTCAGCCGCGGAGCGCGGGCCGATCCGGCGCGAATCGGCCGACGCGATCGCCGAGGCGGTGGCCGGCGCGCTGGCGAGCGGTGCGTGGCAGCCGCACGAACTGATCGTGCTGACGCCGTTCCGCGCGCAGCGCGCGCTGATCCGCCAGCGGCTGCGCGCGCGCGGCGTGCCCGAGGCGGTGAAGGTCAGCACCGTGCACCGCGCGCAGGGCAGCGAGGCACCGGTGGTGCTGTTCGACCCGGCCGATGGTGCCCAGCCCTTCCTGCAGACCGAGGAGGCGCAGCGTCTCGTCAATGTGGCGCTCAGCCGCGCGCAGGCCAAGGTGCTGGTCTACCTGTCGCCGGCCGATGCCGCCAACCCGCTGCTTGCGCCGATCGTGCAGCGGATGCGGCTGGCCGGCGATGCGCGCGCGGCGGTGCCGTTGATCGAGCTGGCGCGGCAGCCGGGCTTCCCGGCCAATGCGCTCGGGCGGCGCGTCGTCGCGGGGCGCCACACCGGCGAGGTCGGCGGGCTCAGTGCCGACGGGCGGCAGTTCTGGATGGTCAACGAGCGGACCGGCGCGAGGCAGTTGTTCGATGCCGATTTCTGGCGCGCACGGGCGCAAGGGTCGATGTGAAGAGACGGCTCACGCGCAAGGCGTGCCGGCCATCGCGGCCCGGAGACCGAGGCTGCCCTTGTCGACGATCGCGAGGAAGGCGGCCTTCGCTTCCATCGCATCGCCGTGCTGCCGAAAGCTGCGGTGGGCCTGGATGAGGGCCACGGTCCAGGTCGCGAGCAGCAGGTCGGCCGCCAGGTGGGCATCCGGATCGTCGGGCTCACAGCCTGCGCATTCGATCAACGCCACCCGCACGACCTCTGCGATCTCGTCGCGCAACGCCCTCGCCCGTGCCTTCAGCGTTTCGCTGCCCTCGATCGTCTCGATGAAGCCCTGGCTGGCAGCGGAGAACTCGAGGTAGGGGCTGCGTGCCTCGACCAGCCGATGCGCGAGCAGGCGCAAGGCCTCGATCGGCGCGATGCCGGGGTCGCGCTGCCGCAAGGCGTCGCGCAGGGCCTCGCGGATCTCCTCGTCGCGGTCGAAGAACATGTCCTCCTTGCGCGGAAAGTGATTGAAGACCGTCATCCGGCCGACGTCGGCGGCGGCGGCGATCTCGTCCACCGTCACGCGATCGAAGCCCCGTTCGAGGAACAGGCGCGTGGCGGCGTTGGAGATCTCCTGTCGCGTGGCGAGTCGCTTGCGGGAGCGTCGATCGGGTGGGATTGACATGGTCTCATTGTACTCAGTACATTTACTATACTGAGTACACATTGAATGAGAAACATGGATGAATCCATCGATGTCGTGGTGGTGGGGGCTGGTCCGGTCGGGCTGCTGACCGCGATCGAATTGACCCTGGGTGGTGTGCACGTCGTGGTGCTGGAACGGCTGACCGTCGTGAGCACCGCGATGAAGGCCGGCGGGATCGGGCCATTGGGCATCGAGGCGCTGCAGCGCCGTGGCATGGCCCCGGCCATCGCCGCCGAGGAAGCGCGCAACGTCGCGGCGATGGCGCCGTTCATCGAACAGGCCGGGGCCCCGAAGCGAGGGCCGAACTCGAAGTTCAGCGGGCATTTCGCCGGCCTGCCGCTGATCCGCAGGGATGCGCAGAAAGAGCCCGGACGGCGGGCCCACGTGGTGGATCAGCAGGGCGTCGAAACCATGCTGGGCGAGCGCGCCCGCGCGCTGGGCATCGAGGTGCGCCGCGGCTGCGAGCTCACCGGTCTTGCGCAGCAGCACGATGGCGTCGACGTGGCGTGGCAATCATCGACGAGCGCAGGCCGCATCCGCTGCGGTTGGCTCGTCGGCTGCGACGGCGGGCGCAGCCTCGTCCGCAAGCTGGCCGGCTTCGCCTTCCCCGGAACGCCGCCGTCGTCCACCTTCTACCAGGCCGTCGCCGAGATCGACCATCCCGAGCGCCTGGTGCCGATCGGCTGGCATCGCACCCCGGGCGGCGTGTTCTCCTGCGGGCCCCTGCCCGGCCGGCTGGTGATGCTGGACTTCACCGGTCCGCCCGAGGACCGGGAGGCACCGGTCACGCGTGACCAGCTCGAAGGCGTGCTGCGCCGCATCAGCGGCGTGGACGTTCGCGTGAAGGCGCTGGCCAGCGCCAGCCGCTGGACCGACAACACGCGGCAGGTCGACACCTACCGCCGAGGCAGGGTGCTGCTGGCCGGCGATGCCGCGCACATCCACACGCCGTTCGGTGGCCAGGGCCTGGGCCTCGGGCTGGTGGATGCCGCCAACCTCGGCTGGAAGCTCGCCGCCGTCGTTCGTGGCGAGATGGCCGACAGCCTGCTCGACACCTACACCGCCGAGCGCCGGCCCGTGGCCGAGGCCGTCCTCGCGAACACGCTGGCCCAGGTCGCGATCATGCGACCCGACCCGCAGGCGGGTGCGATGCGGGACCTGTTCGCGAAGCTGATGCAGCTCGACGACGTCAACCGCTTCATCGGCGAGATGACGAGCGGCCTGTTCACCCGCTACGACCTCGGGTCGCCGCACGACGAGGTCGGGCGCCTGATCGGTGACAGGCCGCTTCGACGCGATGAGGGCGAGGCCTCGTCGCTCTACGAGCTGATGCAGGACGGCAGCGGCGTGCTGCTCGATGCGTCAGCGGACGGCGGGGCTTGCACGCTCGTTGGCGCCGCCACACAGAGGATCCGTTGCGTCGCCATCGACACGGGACCGTCGATGCTGATCCGCCCCGATGCCTGCATCGCCTGGGTGGGCGATGGTGACGGCACCGAAGGCATCGGCGAAGCGCTGCGCCGCTGGTGGCCGGCCGGCCCTCACCACCAACCGTCGTCGCCCAGCACCATCTTCTTGTAGACGTCGATGTTGGCGCGAATGGCGAACAAGGCGCCGGTGGCAATCCCTATCGCGTTGCCGAACCGGTCACCCATCACCAGGTCGGCGACCACGACGACCACCACGCAGATCGCGAACAGCACGAGGGCCTTCTTCCACAGGCCCTTGGTCAGGTAGTAGAGCGGCCCGAAGAGGAAGGCCAGCACGTTGAACATGACCTTCAT
The DNA here is from genome assembly GCF_056403355.1 of Rhizobacter sp. P2_H3. Lineage (NCBI taxonomy): Bacteria > Pseudomonadati > Pseudomonadota > Betaproteobacteria > Burkholderiales > Sphaerotilaceae > Rhizobacter > Rhizobacter sp. P2_H3. Next base: position 3,322 of record NZ_JBFUFQ010000252.1, read on the forward strand.
CCGTTGGCCGAAGGACAGCGCCTTGAGGTTCGGCAGCTTCGCGCCGCCCGCGCGCTCGATCAGGCGGAAGCGTGTCTTCCAGGCGTCGGACACCTTCAGCGCATCGATGCGCGAGCCCTTGAAGCTCAGTGTCACATCGGAAACTTCTGCCTTGGGCGGGGCGTAGGGGTTGGTTTCGTTCATACAAAAAAGCCCCGCAACACGAGGTTGGCGGGGCTTTGATGGCGATCAACGAATCTCGCTGATCACAGGTCTGGCGGAGTCGGAGGGATTCGAACCCTCGATGCAGGTTTTGCCCACATACTCCCTTAGCAGGGGAGCACCTTCGGCCACTCGGTCACGACTCCGGCGAAGACTGCGATTCTAGCCGCAGTTTTGACGATTTCAGGCGGTGGCCTGCTCCAGATCGAACGCCTTGTGCAGCGCGCGCACCGCCAACTCCATGTACTTCTCGTCGATCACGACGCTGGTCTTGATCTCGCTGGTGGTGATCATCTGGATGTTGATGCCCTCTTCGCTCAGGCAGCCGAACATCTTGCTCGCCACGCCCACATGCGAGCGCATGCCGATGCCGACGATGCTCACCTTGCAGATCTTGGTGTCGCCCATCACCTGCGCGGCGCCGGTCTTCGGCAGCACGGTGTTCTTCAGCAGCTCCATCGTGCGCGTGTAGTCGTTGCGGTGCACGGTGAACGAGAAGTCGGTCTTCCCCTCGTGCGAGATGTTCTGGATGATCACGTCGACGTCGATGTTCGCGTCGGCCACCGGGCCCAGGATCTGGTACGCGATGCCCGGCTTGTCGGGCACGCCCATCACGGTGATCTTGGCCTCGTCGCGGTTGAACGCGATGCCCGACACAACGGCTTGTTCCATTTTCTCGTCTTCCTCAAAGGTGATCAGGGTGCCCGAGCGCGCTTCCTCGGTGATGTCGATGTCCCACGGCGTGAAGCTCGACAGCACGCGCAGCGGCACGCGGTACTTGCCGGCGAATTCCACCGAGCGGATCTGCAGCACCTTGGAGCCGAGGCTCGCCATCTCGAGCATCTCCTCGAAGCTGATGGTGTGCAGCCGGCGTGCATCGGGAACGATGCGCGGGTCGGTCGTGTAGACGCCGTCGACGTCGGTGTAGATCAGGCATTCGTCGGCCTTCATCGCGGCTGCGACCGCCACCGCCGAGGTGTCCGAGCCGCCGCGGCCGAGCGTCGTGATGTGGCCGTCGGCATCGATGCCCTGGAAGCCGGTGATGACCACCACCTTGCCCTGCGCCAGGTCGGCGCGCACGCGGGCGTCGTCGATGCTCTGGATGCGCGCCTTCGTGTACGAGCTGTCGGTCTGCACCGGCACCTGCCAGCCGGCGTAGCTGACGGCCTGCATCCCCTCGGCCTGCAGCGCGATCGACAGCAGGCCCACCGAGACCTGCTCGCCGGTCGACGCGATCATGTCGAGTTCACGGTCGATCGCCGTGGTCGGCGAGGCCGGCGACAGCTCTTTCGCGAGGCCGAGCAGGCGGTTCGTCTCGCCGCTCATCGCCGAAGGAACGACCACCATCTGGTGGCCGGCGCGGGCCCATTTGGCAACGCGTTTCGCGACGTTGCGAATGCGCTCCGTGCTGCCCATGGAGGTGCCGCCGTACTTGTGAACGATGAGTGCCATGAAAGAGGTCTTGCCGCGAGTGGAGAAAAGGGTCGCGAGTCGATCGCAACCGGGCATTTTAACCGCGCGGAATGCGCCGCCAGGCCAGGCTCACCTGCGCCTGCCCCGGCAAGCCGATCACGCGGGCGTCGATGCCGAGGCCCGGCACGAAGAGCAGTTGCCCGCCGCTCCAGACGAGCGGACCGTCGCGGTCCCATGCCGGCACCGCTGCCGCCTGGTACTGCTTCTTCAGGCTGCGCGGCGGCCGGCCGAGGCCGGCCTGGAATTGCTCGCCGCCTTCGCGTGCGCGCAGCACGAGCGCGCCCAGCCATGCGAGCGGAATGCCGTCGTGCTTCACGCGCGTCGCGACGAGCTCGCCGCCCCAGCCCGGCAAGGCGTGGCGGCCGGCGCGGCGGATGCTCAACGCCGATTCGCGTTCCGGAGTTCCCGCAGGGGTCGGCAGCGATGCCACGAAGCCAAGGCGGCCGCGGTGCACGCGCAACTCGCCCCCCCTCGCCGGCCAGGCGCCCTGCCCGCCCAGCTCGTGCTGCAGCCGCAGCACGAGGCTCGCCGGCGCCGGCTGGCCGATCGACGCGAGCCAGCCGCGCAGCGCGTTCGATTGCCGCGCTTCGCTGAGCATGCGCCACTCGGTCACGATGAGGCCACGCGCATCGGCCACGCGTTCGAGATCGATCGCCGCCAGTTCGTCGAGCGCTGCCGCCGCCTGCTGCGCCCAGCGCGCCGACTGCGCGAGCGAGGCCTCGGCCTGCGGGAAGGCGTCGACGATCGCCGGCCACGCCGCGCGCCGCAGCCGGTTGCGGGCGAAGCGCTCGTCGCTGTTGCTGTCGTCGTCGATGAAGCGCAGCCGATGCCGGCGCACATAAGCCTCGATCACCTCGCGCGGCGCATCGAGCCAGGGACGCTCCCAGACCATGCCGTCGCGTTCGATGCGGCGCGGCATGCCCGCCAGCCCCGCGACGCCGCCGCCGCGCAGCGCCTGCAGCAGCAGCGTCTCGGCCTGGTCGCGCCGGTGATGGGCCAGCAGCACGATGCCCGCCTGCGCCTCCAGTGCCATCGCGCGCAACGCGCCGTAGCGCGCCTGCCGCGCCCACGCCTCGACGCTGTCGCCGCCGCGCGGCGCATCGCTCAATCGATGCACGATGAAGCGCACCGGCAAGCCGAGGCGCGCCCAGCGCGCGCATTGCCGTTGTCCGTGGGCGAGCCACGCATCGGCATGCGGGCTCAGCCCATGGTGGACATGGAGGGCGAGCACCTCGACGCCGGTGCCGCGTGCCGCATGCAGCGTGGCATGCAGCAGGGCCGTCGAATCGCGGCCCGCGCTGTAGGCGACCGCGACGCGCTTCGGCGCCAACGTCGCCACGGCGAGGTCAGTGGTCCTTGGTGTCGCTGAAGCGGCCGTAGGCGCGCAGGCGCTCGTAGCGGCGCTGCAGCAGTTCCTTCGGCTTCAGGTCGCTGACCTGGCGCAACGCGTCGTTCAGCGCGCGCTTCAGGAACGAGGCCATCTGCTTGGTGTCGCGGTGCGCGCCACCGACCGGCTCGTTGACGATCTTGTCGACCAGGCCGAGCGCCTTCAGGCGATGCGCCGTGATGCCCAGCGCTTCGGCGGCATCGGAGGCGCGCTCCGAGGTCTTCCACAGGATCGACGCGCAGCCTTCCGGCGAGATCACCGAGTACACCGAGTACTGCAGCATCAGCACCTGGTCACCGACGCTGATCGCGAGCGCCCCGCCGGAGCCGCCCTCGCCGATGATGGTGGAGATGATGGGCACCTCGAGCTGCGCCATCTCGAAGATGTTGCGGCCGATCGCCTCCGATTGCCCGCGTTCCTCGGCACCGATGCCCGGGTAGGCCCCCGGCGTGTCGACCAGTGTGAACACCGGGATGCCGAACTTCTCGGCCAATTTCATCAGGCGCAGCGCCTTGCGATAGCCCTCGGGGCGCGACATGCCGAAGTTGCGCGCCGCGCGTTCCTTCGTGTCGCGGCCCTTCTGGTGGCCCACCACCATGCAGGCCTGGCCGTTGAAGCGCGCCAGGCCGCCGACGATCGACTGGTCGTCCGCGAAGGCGCGGTCGCCCTTCAGTTCCTGGAAGTCGGTGAAGATCTCGCTGATGTAGTCGAGCGTGTACGGACGCTGCGGATGGCGGGCGATCTGCGTGACCTGCCAGGGCGACAGGCTGGCGTAGACATCCTTCGTGAGCTGCTGGCTCTTCTTGCCCAGGCGGTCGATCTCTTCGGAGATGTCGACGGCCGATTCGCTTTGCACGTAGCGCAGCTCTTCGATCTTGGTTTCGAGTTCGGCAATGGGTTGCTCGAATTCAAGGAAATGGCGTTTGCTCATTTATCTTGATCCCTGTTCTTGAAGGAGGATGCCCTGCCCAACGATGGGGGCTGGCTTGCGGGCCGTCAATATGCCACGGCAAGCGGGTCGAGACTGCGCCAAATGTACCATGTGGCCACCGAGCGAAAAGGCGCCCAGGCGTCGCCCACTTCGCGGGCCTCGGCCCTTGAAACCGGCTCGCCGCTGAAGTAGTTGTGGCTGATGCCCTTGATGAGGCCGGGGTCGTCCAGCGGCAGCACGTTCGGGCGCATCAGGTGGAAGATCAGGAACATCTCGGCGGTCCAGCGGCCGATGCCGCGGATCGCGACCAGCTCGTCGACGATCGCCTCGTCGTCCATCTGCTGCCACTGGCGCACATGCACGCTGCCGGCCTCGAAATGCTGCGCCAGGTCGACCAGGTAGTCGACCTTGCGTGCCGACAGCCCGGCCTCGCGCATCTGCGTGGATTCGATCGCCAGCACCGCCGCCGGCTGGATGCGCTGCGAGCCGCCGTCGAGCAGCGCGGCCACGCGCTCCCACGAGGCCTGCGCGGCCGCCACCGAACTCTGCTGGCCGACGATCGAGCGCGCGAGCGTGGTGAACGCATCGCCGCGGCTTTGCAGCCGGCCTTCGCCGAACTGCGGGATCAGCTTGCGCA
>NZ_JBFUFQ010000253.1:0-7940 GCF_056403355.1 Rhizobacter sp. P2_H3
ACCATGGCCCGAGCGTGTGCGCGATGGCCTTCCGCGTGAAGGACGCCGCGAAGGCCTACGAGCGCGCGCTGGAACTCGGTGCCTGGGGCTTCGACAACCAGACCGGGCCGATGGAGCTGAACATCCCGGCCATCAAGGGCATCGGTGATTCGCTGATCTATTTCGTCGACCGCTGGCACGGCAAGGACGGCGCGGCCGCCGGCGCGATCGGCAACATCAGCATCTACGACGTCGACTTCGTGCCGATCCCCGGCGCGAACGCGTCGCCGGTCGGCAACGGCCTGACCTACATCGACCACCTGACGCACAACGTGCACCGCGGCCGCATGAAGGAGTGGGCCGACTTCTACGAGCGGCTGTTCAACTTCCGCGAGGTGCGCTACTTCGACATCGAGGGCAAGCTGACCGGCCTGAAGAGCAAGGCGATGACGAGCCCGTGCGGCAAGATCCGCATCCCGATCAACGAGAGTTCCGACGACAAGAGCCAGATCGCCGAGTACCTGGACCTGTACCACGGCGAAGGCATCCAGCACATCGCGCTCGGCACCGACGACATCTACGGCTCGGTCGAGGGCATGAAGACCCAGGGCGTCGTGTTCCAGGACACCATCGCGACCTACTACGACCTGGTCGACAAGCGCCTGCCGAATCATGGCGAGCGGCTCGAAGAGCTGAAGCGCCTGCGCATCCTGATCGACGGCGCGACGCACCTGGGCGCGCCGAACGAACTGCTGCTGCAGATCTTCACGCAGACGGTGATCGGGCCGATCTTCTTCGAGATCATCCAGCGCAAGGGCGACCAGGGCTTCGGCGAAGGCAACTTCCGCGCGCTGTTCGAGAGCATCGAGCTCGACCAGGTGCGCCGCGGCGTGCTGAAGGCCGAACCCGAGGCGGCCGCATGAAGGCGCTGCCGTCGTTCATCGCGATCGCGCTGGCGGCGCTGGCCGGCATGGCCTCGGCGCAGGAATCGTCGCTCGATGCGGTGATGAAGGCCGGCGTGCTGCGCGCCTGCACGCCGGGCGACTACAAGCCGTTCAGCTTCCAGCGCGCCGACGGTGCGTTCGAGGGGCTGGACATCGATCTCGCGCAATCGCTGGCCGCGGCGATGGGCGTCAAGCTGGAGCTCGTGAAGACCAGCTGGGCCAACCTGCTGCCCGACTTCGGCGCCGGCAAATGCGATGTCGCGATCGGCGGCATCTCGGTGACCACCGAGCGCCAGAAGCGGGTGTTCTTCAGCACCGCCTACATGGTCAACGGCAAGACGCCGCTGGTGCGCTGCGAGGACGTGCCGAAGTACCAGAGCGTGGCCGACATCGACAAGCCCGGCGTGCGGGCGATCGCGAACCCGGGCGGCAGCAACGAGCGCTTCGCGCGCGCCAACTTCAAGGTCGCGACGCTGACGATCCATGCCGACAACCTGACGATCTTCGACGAGCTGCTCGCCAAGCGCGCCGACGTGTTCGTGACCGAGGCCGCCGAGACGCTGGTGCAGCAGAAGCTGCGGCCCGGCCTGTGCGCCGTCAACCCGGAACGCCCGCTGCAGTACGGCGAGATGGCGTGGATGCTGCCGCGCGACATGGTGATGAAGAACTTCGTCGACCAATGGCTGCACCTGTCGAAGGCCGGCGGCGACTACCAGCGGACGACGGACAAATGGCTGCGCTGATCAACGACAGCAGCGCCAAGGGCGTGAACAGCGGCGTCGCGCCGGCCACCTACGGCCAGGGCGACCGCCCGCCGCGCGGCGACTATGCGTCGGCGCGCGCCGACTACACCTGCGAGCAGGACTGGGCCCGCTACACGACCGAGGACCACGCGCTGTACCAGCGCCTGTACGAGCGCCAGGCGGCGCAGCTGCAAGGCCTGGCCTGCGAGGAGTTCATCGACGCGGTGGGCCAGCTCGGCACGCCGACGCAGATCCCGCGCTTCGACGAGCTGTCGCAGCGGCTGCGCCGCGCGACCGGCTGGGAGGTGGTCGCGGTACCGGGCCTGATCCCCGAGGAGGCGTTCTTCGCGCTGCTGGCGGCGCGCCGCTTCCCGGTGACCGGCTGGATCCGCAAGCCGGAAGAGTTCGACTACGTCGTCGAGCCGGACGTGTTCCACGACCTGTTCGGCCATGTGCCGCTGCTGTTCAACCCGATGTTCGCCGACTACATGCAGGCCTACGGCGCCGGCGGGCTGAAGGCGAGCCGGCTGCAGTCGTGCGAGTACCTCGCGCGGCTCTATTGGTACACGGTGGAGTTCGGCCTGATCGCGACGCCGGCCGGCCTGCGCGCGTATGGCGCCGGCATCCTGTCGTCGGCGGGCGAGCTGCGCCACAGCGTCACCAGCGCGCAGCCGCAGCGCCTGGGCTTCGACCTGGAGCGCATCATGTGCACGCGCTACAAGATCGACACCTACCAGGCCACGTACTTCGTGATCGATTCGTTCGAGCAGCTGTTCCGCGCGACGGCGCCGGATTTCACGCCCATCTACGAGGCGGTGGCGCAGCGCGACGAAGTACCCGCCGAGGCCACGCTGCCCGGCGACCGCGTGCTCGCGCCGTGATCACAGCGCGGCCTGCAAGGCCTCGAACACCACCGGCTGGTTGACCAGGTCGACGTGCGCGACGCCCGGCACGTGCCGGTTGTCGGCACCCGGCAGCGTTGCGGTGCTGGCCGGGAACACGATGTTGTCGCAGTGGCTGTAGAAGCAGATGAAGCGCTGCGACAGCGTCGCCGATTCGCGCGCCCCCAGGGCCACCTGCCAGGGGCTGGCGAGGCGCATCTCGTGCCCGTTGGCCGTCGTCGAGAAGCGCCCGAGCCAGGTGCCGCGGTGCGGGGTGCCGATCGTGATGATGCGGTGCGCACGCGCCTCGCCGCCGTGCGCCGCGGCCCACGCGCGGATCGCGAGCCCGCCCATGCTGTGGCCGACCAGCACCGGCGCCTGGCCGGTGGCGGCCTCGAGCCGCGCGACGGCCTGCTCGATGATGTCGGCGTAGTGGTTGATCGAGCCGAACACCGGTTCGAGGTTGACCGCGATGAACGGCGTGCCGCGCCGCACGAGCCGCTGCATCCACGGATTCCAGAAGCCCCGGTTGCAGACGAAGCCGTGGACCAGCACGACGCCGCGGTGTTGCGACTTGTCGGGCACGTGATCGGGCACGCGGTTCGAGCGGAATGGCTGCCGCCAGCAGAACACCTGCGGCGCCGTCAGCACCTCGCCGATCCAGGCATGCAGCAGTTGCAGCGCCGTCGCGCGCGGGCTCGGGTCGTCACCGTGCACGAAGTACAGGAAGATGAACTCGAGACCGAGGAAGAGCGCGTAGCCGAAGACGATCAGCAGCGCGCCGGCAGCCGCCCACCCGGGTCGATCGATGTGGATGAACCACACGGCCCAGAGCAGCGCGGTGAGAAGCAATCCGAGCGTGATGAAGCGTTGCAGGCGCGCGAGCATGCGGCCGATGCTATCAGCGTGAGTCTTCAGGCCAGCTGAACGTCGTTGCCGGTCAGGCGCTTGGCGAGACGCGTTGCGAGCATCGCTGCGACGCCGTAGACCGAGAGCTGGGGGTTCGCGCCGATGCTGGTCGGGAACAGCGAGCCGTCGTGCACCGACAGGTTGGCGACCTGCCAATGCGTGCCGTCAGGGCGCACCACGCCTTGCGCTTCGCTGCCGGCCATCGGGCAGCCACCCATCACGTGGGCGCTGACGACGCGCGTCAGCAGCGGCTTCATCGACAAGCCCAGGATCTTCCGGCGCGCTTCTTCCCATGACGTGGACGGCGTTGCCTCCTCGTGCACCGGCACGACACTGCGGGCGCCCGCCGCGAACTGGATCTCCGCCATGCTGAGGAATGCCCGGCGCGCGCCGTCCATCACGAAGTCGTTCAACGGGTAGTCGAGCACCGGCGTGCCGTCGCTGCGCAAGCCGACCGAGCCGCCTGGAGACTGCGCGTGGAAGCCGTCGCGCATCAGTGCCAGCAGGCTGTGCGTGCGCGGGAACTGGGCCAGCATGTCCGCCTGGTCGCGGCCGTGGCCCGCCAGCGTGGACGAGGCGATGACAGGGTGCAGCGGCGGCGCCTCGAGCTTGTAGCCGATGGCGCCGGTCAGCGGCTGTGTCTGCAGGAAATGGTCGGTGTAGAGGGTCTGCGGTGCGCCATCCCAGCCGTTCACCGGGTCCGCGAAGGTCGCCGCCGAGATCACGACCGGGTGCAGGAAGGTGCGCTTGCCGACGAGGCCATGCGGGTCCGGCACGCCGGAGCGCAGCAACAGCGCCGGCGAGTTGATCGCGCCACCGGCGACGACGTAGTGCTTCGCGGTGACGCGTACGCCGCTGGCGCCGGTCGGTGCGCTGTTGTCGGCGACCGGCACACAGTGCAATGCCTCGACGCGCCCGTCGCGCCATTCGAGCCGCTCGGCGCGCATCTGGACCAACAGCGTGGCCCCCTGGTCGAGGGCCGCCGGCAAGGTTGTCACCAGCATCGATTGCTTCGCGTTCGTCGGACAACCCATGCCGCAGGAGCCGAGGTTCCAGCAGCCCTTCACGTTGCGCTGGATCGACGAGGCCGCGATGCCGAGCCGCGCGGCACCGGTGCGCAACAGCTCGTTGTTCCGGTTCGGTTCGGTGAGCCACGGACCGATGCCGAGGCGGCGTTCGGCCTGTTCGAACCACGGCGCCATCGCGGGCGGCGTCATCTCCGCCAGGCCGTACTGCGTGCGCCAGTGCTCGAGCGTGTCGGCCGGCGTGCGGAACGAGCTGGTCCAGTTCACGGTGGTCGAACCGCCGACGCAGCGGCCCTGCAGGATGTTGATCGCCTTGTCCGCCGTCTTGCGGGCGGCGCTCTCCTGGTAGAGGCTCGGGTAGGCGTCGCTCTCGCGCTGGCGGAAGTCGCTGCTGCTCTTCAGCGGACCCTCCTCGACGATCACGACCTGCAGGCCGGCCTTCGTCAGCAGTTCCGCGGTGATGCCGGCGCCGGCGCCGCTGCCGATGATGGCGACATCGCACAGCAGGGTTGGCGGGACGGCAGCATGCGAGCCGCCGAGAACGCGCCAGCCGCGCTGGAGCCCTTGCTGGATCGGATCGTCAAGCTTGCTCATCAGATGTCGCGTGGGCCCGGATAGCCGATCGCGGGCCATGCCACGGGGTCGGAGAAGTAGGCACCGTTGGTGATGTCGCGCAGCGCGTGGTAGATCTGCTGGCGAGTGGCCAGTCGCGAGGTGCGCATGCGTTGCAGCGCCAGTTGGACGTCGGCAACGCTCGCGGCGTCCCACGGCGCGGCGAGGCGGGCGAGCAGGCGTCGCCCCGGTGCCGTGCACAGGATGCCCAGCAACTGCGCGAGCTCGTCCTGCACCGCGGGAGCGAATCCGCGGATGGTTTGCTGCACGCGTTCGACGTGCCCGGCCAACGCGGATGCGCGCGCAGGCCCCGATGGCAGCACGCCGTCGAGTACGGCCTGCGCCACCGCAGTAAACAGCATGCGGCTTTCGGCGTTCAGTTCGGCGGCGGGCGCGGCAGGCCGCATCCACACGAGTCCGCCACCCACGGTGACCAGCGTGAGCGAGGCGACTGCGCCGATCTGGAGGAGCTTGCGTCTTTGCATGTGGATGGCGGAATGCGGGCGCAGTGTTGCATCATTCGGCGCAGCCGCCGTAGAGGCAAGGGACTAGCCCGACCTCTCGTAAACCCGCAACGAGCAACGAACTTCGCCATGGCCGCGTCGAGCGAGAACATCCTTCAGCATCTGTCGGCGGTGGAGTCCGAGCGCCAACGGCGCGTGGGGAATCCCTCGTTGCAAGCTCGCGTGACTGCCGTGAAGACCTACCAGCAACGACGCTTCGCGCACACGTACGCGGACCTACTGGCGTCGCCGCGCTACCGTGACGTGGCGCGGTTCTTTCTCGACGAGCTGTACGGCCCGAAGGACTTCGCCGAGCGTGACGCACAGTTCGCGCGGGTGGTGCCGGCATTGACGCGGCTCTTCCCGAGCGACGTGCTGTTGACGGTGGAGTCGCTGGCAGCGCTGCATGCCTTGTCGGAATCGCTGGACAGCGCGATGGGCGACGCCGTGGCCGGGACTGCATTGACGGCCGCCGACTACCTGGCGGCGTGGCAGGCCTGCGGACGCCGTGCAGACCGCGAGCGGCAGGTGGCCTTGACCGTGAAGATCGGCGAATCGCTCGACCAATTGACGAGGCGCCTGCTGCTGCGCCAGAGCCTGCGCATGATGCGGGTGCCGGCGCGTGCTGCGGGGTTGTCGTCGCTTCAGTCGTTCCTGGAGTCGGGGTTCGACACCTTCCACGCGATGCGAGGCGCTGCGGAGTTCCTGAAGACCGTCCGCTCGCGCGAGACGGCGCTGATGCAGGCGCTCTTCGCGTCGGAGGCTGTCGCCGACGGGACACCGGCGCGTGCGGCGGCGCTAGGAGAACTACCGTAGCCGTGCGGCGCGGCCGGCCCGCACCATTGCAGGCTCTTCCTGTCCGCGAGTGCCGCATCGATGCAACGTCCCTGGCTCGATCACTATCCTCCTGGCGTTCCTGCCGAGATCGACACGTCGGCGTATCGCTCGCTGGTCGAGTTGCTCGACGAATCGTTCCGCCAGCATGCCTCGCGCGATGCAGCGGTGTGCATGGAGCGACGCCTGACGTTCCGCGAGATCGACGAGATGTCGTCGTCGTTGGGTGCGTGGTTGCAGGCGCGGGGCATGGCGCGCGGCGCGCGCGTGGCGCTGATGATGCCGAACGTGCTGCAGTACCCGGTGGCGATTGCGGCCGTGCTGCGTGCGGGCTACACCGTGGTGAACGTGAACCCGCTGTACACCGCGCGCGAGCTGGAGCATCAGTTGAGCGACTCCGGCGCCGAGGCCATCATCGTGCTCGAGAACTTCGCGCACACGCTGCAGGAGGTGATGGCCCGCACGCCGTTGCGGCACGTGGTGCTGGCATCCATGGGCGACCTGCTGGGCTTCGCGAAGGGCCAGTTGGTGAACTTCGTCGTGCGCCATGTCCGCAAGATGGTGCCCGAGTTCGATCTTCGCGCGCCGGCCGGGGGTTCGGTCACGCGATTCAACCTGGCATTGGCCGAGGGCACGCGCATGTCGCTGCGGCATGTGGAGCTGGGGCCTGACGATGTGGCGTTCCTTCAGTACACCGGGGGAACGACGGGCGTCTCGAAGGGGGCCGTGCTGTTGCACCGCAACGTGGTGGCGAACATCCTGCAGTCACAGGCCTGGTTCCAGCCAATGCTCGACAAGGTGGGCGATCGGCAGATCGTCACGGTGTGCGCACTGCCGCTGTATCACATCTTTGCGCTGACCGCGTGCTACATGCTCGGCGCACGCCTCGGTATGTTGAACGTGCTGATTCCGAATCCGCGTGATATTCCCGGCTTCGTGAAGGTGTTGAAGCGGCAACGCATCAACATGTTCCCAGCAGTGAACACGCTGTTCAATGCCTTGGCGAACGATGCTGATTTCAGGCGCCTGGATTTCGCGGACCTGGTGATCTCCAATGGCGGCGGCATGGCGGTCCAGCGCGCGACGGCCGAGCAGTGGCAGCGTGTCACCGGCTGCCCGATCGTCGAGGGCTACGGGTTGTCGGAGACCTCACCGGTGGCGACGATCAATCGCTTCGACGAACCGGAGTTCACCGGCTCGATCGGGCTGCCTGTGCCCTCGACGGAAATCGCCATCCGGGATGATGCGGGTGGCGCCGTGCTGCAGGGTCAGTCGGGTGAGATCTGCATCCGCGGGCCCCAGGTGATGGCCGGGTACTGGAATCGCCCGGACGAGACGCGCCTGGTGATGACGGACGATGGATTCTTCCGCTCAGGAGACATCGGCGTGATGGATGAGCGGGGCTACGTGCGGATCGTCGATCGGAAGAAAGACATGATCCTGGTGTCCGGCTTCAACGTCTACCCGACCGAGATCGAGCAGGTGGTGAGCCAGCATCCGGCCGTACTGG
>NZ_JBFUFQ010000254.1:0-7920 GCF_056403355.1 Rhizobacter sp. P2_H3
GCCGTTGCAGCGCCTGCGCGAGGCGCTGCGGCTCGACCGGTTTCAGCAGGTAGTCGACCGCGGCGGCGTCGAAGGCCTGCACCGCGTAGCGGTCGTGCGCGGTGACGAAGACGATGGCGGGGGCCGGCTCGGGCAACGATGCGGCGACGTCGAGGCCGCTCGGGCCCGGCATCTGCACGTCGAGGAACAATGCATCGGGCGCCTGCGCGGCGATCGCCGCCAGCGCTTCCTCGCCGTCGCGCGCCTGGCCGGTCACCTCGACATCGGCGAACGCGAGCAGCAGGCGGCGCAGGCGCTCGCGCGCCGGAGTCTCGTCGTCGACGATCAGCACCCGCATGGCAGCTCGACGCGGGCCAGCACGCCGCCGCCGTCGCGCGCCTGCAGCGTCAGCGAGGCGCTGTCGCCATGGCGTGTCAGCAGGCGCTGCCGCAGGTTGCCGAGGCCCACGCCCCAGGGCACATCGGGCCCCGGGGGCAGCTCGCCGGCGTCGTCCTGCACCTCCAGGCACAGGCGCGCACCGGCGCGGCGCGCGCGCACGACGATGCGGGTGGGGGCCAGGCGGCGCTCGACGCCGTGGCGGAAGGCGTTCTCGAGCAGGGGTTGCAGCAGCAGCGACGGGACCTTGCACGGACGGGTGGCGGGGTCGATGTCGAAGACGATGTCGACGCGTTCGGCGAAGCGCTCGCGCATGATGGACGCGTAGGCTTCGAGCAGCGTGAGCTCGTCGGCCAGCGTGGTCTCGGGGTGGCGCGCCAGGTCGGTGGCGGCGCGCAGCAGCGCAGCCAGGCGCATCAGCAGCGTGTCGGCCAGCGCCGGGTCGGTGTGGATCGTCGAGGCGATCGTGTTGAGCGCGTTGAACAGGAAATGCGGCTCGATCTGCTGGGCCAGCTGCAGCAGCTGCGCGCTTTGCGCCAAGCGCCGCTCGCGTTCGAGCCGCAGCCGCGCCGAGGCCAGCGCCGCATGCGAGCGCAGCCCGAAGACGATCGCGACGAACAGCAGGTAGAACATCGAGAACTTCAGCGCCTCGTAGCGGAACACCACCGGCCACGGGTCGTGCGTGTAGGTCTCGCCGGCGAGTGCGTGGACCGCGTGGCGCAGCCCGAACACCGCGGCGATGAAGCAGGGCGCGGCCAGCGGCAGCCAGGCGAGGCTCGCGGCGAACCAGCGCCACGGGCGGTTCAGCAGCTCATCGAGACGCCCGGCTCGCCGCCATTGCAGCCAGACGATCAGGCTGGACACGAGCATCGAGCTGCCTTCCCACAGCAGTGGTTTCCAGACGGCGGTGCCGCCCTGGCGCAGGTGATCCTGCACGCCGATGGTCATCATCAGCACCCAGAACAACGCCCAGGCGATGCCGAAGGCGAGACGCGGCATCGCTGCCGCGTCGTCGTGATCTCTGTCGGTAGAGAGAGAGGAGAGGGCCGTCATGCTCCCGCATTGTTGCCCCGGGGTCCGCCGGGCGCCATGGTTCGAGGGTGAACCGGGCCCGGGCGGGGGTGAGACGGATCAGGCTTCGGCCTTGGTCTTCGCGGTCTTCTTGGGAGCGGCACCGGCGCGGGGGCCGTTGGCAAACAGGGCCTCGATCTTGGCGTCGTGCTCCATCAGGTCGGCGGCGACGCCGCGCAGCTTGTCGGCACGCGCGAACACGCGGCGTTGCAGCTGGGCGATGCCAGCCGACTGTTCAACGCGTTGCAGGACGGTACCGGGGTCAATGGTCGATTCGAAGGGGTTGTTGACGTAGGTCGTGTCGTACATCGGGGTCTTCTCTTGTTTGTTGGCTCTGTCAACGCCGACCGCTGTTTGCCACCAGACAGCCGCGCGCGCCTCCCAACGGGGGCAGGGCGCGGATTCTCGCCGATGGCTCGCCGCCTGCGAAGCCCCGGCGGCGTATTGAAGGGACTCTCGGTGTGTCGCGGCATTTCAGAGAATCCCGACAAAACTCGAGGGTCTATGGTGTTGACGATTCAAAGTGGTCTGTGCATAATCGTGGKCTTCGCTGATGACWAATCAACGAAGCGACCCAACAACWGATTGGTTTCGGCRGGCGGCGAAAGCGGCGGCAGAAAAAAATCAAAACAAGTTGTTGAAGTCGAGCAAAAAGGTGCTACAGTCTAAGGCTGCGCTGAACGAGACAGATCGAACAGCAAAGCAAGACGGTTTRACCGGATTGCAGCTCTTTAAAAACATACAGCCGATAAGTGTGGGCGTTGGAAGGCGAGTRCCGAAGAGTCGAAAGACTCGAGGTCTCATGGACCTTAAACGCTCATGAAGTGAAGTTCACTTCAATTCATTGAGTAAATTATCAAGATCGAACTGAAGAGTTTGATCCTGGCTCAGATTGAACGCTGGCGGCATGCCTTACACATGCAAGTCGAACGGCAGCACGGGAGCAATCCTGGTGGCGAGTGGCGAACGGGTGAGTAATATATCGGAACGTGCCCAGTTGTGGGGGATAGCCCGGCGAAAGCCGGATTAATACCGCATACGACCTGAGGGTGAAAGCGGGGGATCGCAAGACCTCGCGCAATTGGAGCGGCCGATATCAGATTAGCTAGTTGGTGGGGTAAAGGCCTACCAAGGCGACGATCTGTAGCTGGTCTGAGAGGACGACCAGCCACACTGGGACTGAGACACGGCCCAGACTCCTACGGGAGGCAGCAGTGGGGAATTTTGGACAATGGGCGCAAGCCTGATCCAGCCATGCCGCGTGCGGGAAGAAGGCCTTCGGGTTGTAAACCGCTTTTGTCAGGGAAGAAACGGTCTGATCTAATAAATTGGACTAATGACGGTACCTGAAGAATAAGCACCGGCTAACTACGTGCCAGCAGCCGCGGTAATACGTAGGGTGCAAGCGTTAATCGGAATTACTGGGCGTAAAGCGTGCGCAGGCGGCTATGCAAGACAGATGTGAAATCCCCGGGCTCAACCTGGGAACTGCATTTGTGACTGCATGGCTAGAGTACGGTAGAGGGGGATGGAATTCCGCGTGTAGCAGTGAAATGCGTAGATATGCGGAGGAACACCGATGGCGAAGGCAATCCCCTGGACCTGTACTGACGCTCATGCACGAAAGCGTGGGGAGCAAACAGGATTAGATACCCTGGTAGTCCACGCCCTAAACGATGTCAACTGGTTGTTGGACGGCTTGCTGTTCAGTAACGAAGCTAACGCGTGAAGTTGACCGCCTGGGGAGTACGGCCGCAAGGTTGAAACTCAAAGGAATTGACGGGGACCCGCACAAGCGGTGGATGATGTGGTTTAATTCGATGCAACGCGAAAAACCTTACCTACCCTTGACATGTCTAGAAGTTACCAGAGATGGTTTCGTGCTCGAAAGAGAGCTAGAACACAGGTGCTGCATGGCCGTCGTCAGCTCGTGTCGTGAGATGTTGGGTTAAGTCCCGCAACGAGCGCAACCCTTATCATTAGTTGCTACGCAAGGGCACTCTAATGAGACTGCCGGTGACAAACCGGAGGAAGGTGGGGATGACGTCAGGTCATCATGGCCCTTATGGGTAGGGCTACACACGTCATACAATGGCCGGTACAGAGGGYTGCCAACCCGCGAGGKGGAGCTAATCYCAGAAAACCGGTCGTAGTCCGGATCGCAGTCTGCAACTCGACTGCGTGAAGTCGGAATCGCTAGTAATCGCGGATCAGCTTGCCGCGGTGAATACGTTCCCGGGTCTTGTACACACCGCCCGTCACACCATGGGAGCGGGTTCTGCCAGAAGTAGTTAGCCTAACCGCAAGGGGGGCGATTACCACGGCAGGGTTCGTGACTGGGGTGAAGTCGTAACAAGGTAGCCGTATCGGAAGGTGCGGCTGGATCACCTCCTTTCTGGAAAAATGGTGCTCAATTTTTAGCGCCCACGCTTATCGGCTGTTGTGACAACAGTTCAAGAGAACGGTTCAATCCGGAACAAGGGTCTGTAGCTCAGCTGGTTAGAGCACCGTCTTGATAAGGCGGGGGTCGTTGGTTCGAGCCCAACTAGACCCACCAACTTCCATCGGGGGATTAGCTCAGCTGGGAGAGCACCTGCTTTGCAAGCAGGGGGTCGTCGGTTCGATCCCGTCATCCTCCACCACTTCTTGTTGAGGTGGTTTCCGCGTTCTCTTGACCAGAAGAAATCGACGCTGACGCAAGCAGCTTGGTGAGTTTTTCACCAGGCTGTTGCCGTCAGCGGTTCGAAAGAATCGGCTGTTGCTCTTTAACAATTTGTAGAGTCGAAAATCAGCGTTGTCGGCGGAAAGCAGACCGAAAGGGATGCACCGTGCCGTCGATGACGAACTTGATTGCGTCAACAGATATTCAACTTGAGTTGATCGAGAAATCGATTGAAGCGAGATTTGAAGAACGGCATAACGCGAAATACTCAAACAGTCATTGACCGATGCTCACCGAGGTGGGCGTCAAAGTTATAGGGTCAAGTGACTAAGTGCATGTGGTGGATGCCTTGGCGATTACAGGCGACGAAGGACGTGATAGCCTGCGATAAGCTTCGGGGAGCTGGCAAATTAGCTTTGATCCGGAGATTTCCGAATGGGGAAACCCGACCGTAAGGTCATCGCATACTGAATACATAGGTATGCGAGGCGAACCGGGTGAACTGAAACATCTCAGTAGCTCGAGGAAAAGACATCAACCGAGATTCCGAAAGTAGTGGCGAGCGAAATCGGAAGAGCCTGCACGTTTTAGCATCTTGCATATCAGAACGGAATGGAAAGTCCGGCCATAGCGGGTGATAGCCCCGTATGAAAAATGTAGGGTGTGGAACTAGGCGTGCGACAAGTAGGGCGGGACACGTGTAATCCTGTCTGAATATGGGGGGACCATCCTCCAAGGCTAAATACTCGTAATCGACCGATAGTGAACTAGTACCGTGAGGGAAAGGCGAAAAGAACCCCGGGAGGGGAGTGAAATAGATCCTGAAACCGCATGCATACAAACAGTCGGAGCCCGCAAGGGTGACGGCGTACCTTTTGTATAATGGGTCAGCGACTTACATTCAGTGGCAAGGTTAACCGAATAGGGAAGCCGTAGAGAAATCGAGTCCGAATAGGGCGTTCAGTCGCTGGGTGTAGACCCGAAACCAAGTGATCTATCCATGGCCAGGATGAAGGTAGGGTAACACCTGCTGGAGGTCCGAACCGACTAGTGTTGCAAAACTAGCGGATGAGCTGTGGATAGGGGTGAAAGGCTAAACAAACTTGGAAATAGCTGGTTCTCTCCGAAAACTATTTAGGTAGTGCCTCAAGTATTACCGTCGGGGGTAGAGCACTGTTATGGCTAGGGGGTCATGGCGACTTACCAAACCATTGCAAACTCCGAATACCGATGAGTACAGCTTGGGAGACAGTGCACCGGGTGCTAACGTCCGGACACAAGAGGGAAACAACCCAGACCGCCAGCTAAGGTCCCCAAAATTGGCTAAGTGGGAAACGAAGTGGGAAGGCTAAAACAGTCAGGATGTTGGCTTAGAAGCAGCCATCATTTAAAGAAAGCGTAATAGCTCACTGATCGAGTCGTCCTGCGCGGAAGATGTAACGGGGCTAAGCCAGTTACCGAAGCTGCGGATGTGCGCGCAAGCGTACGTGGTAGGAGAGCGTTCTGTAAGCCTGTGAAGGTGGCTTGTGAAGGCTGCTGGAGGTATCAGAAGTGCGAATGCTGACATGAGTAGCGTTAAAGGGGGTGAAAAGCCCCCTCGCCGAAAGCGCAAGGTTTCCTACGCAACGTTCATCGGCGTAGGGTGAGTCGGCCCCTAAGGCGAGGCAGAGATGCGTAGCTGATGGGAAACAGGTCAATATTCCTGTACCGATATGCAGTGCGATGTGGGGACGGAGAAGGTTAGCTCAGCCGGGTGTTGGATGTCCCGGTTCAAGCGTGTAGTCATACCCTTTAGGCAAATCCGGAGGGTTTAGATGAGGCGTGATAACGAGGAGGCTTGCCTCCGAAGTGAGTGATACCCTGCTTCCAGGAAAAGCCACTAAGCTTCAGCTGCATACGACCGTACCGCAAACCGACACTGGTGCGCGAGATGAGTATTCTAAGGCGCTTGAGAGAACTCTGGAGAAGGAACTCGGCAAATTGACACCGTAACTTCGGAAGAAGGTGTGCCTTTAGTAGGTGAACCATTTACTTGGGGAGCCCAATGAGGCCGCAGAGAATCGGTGGCTGCGACTGTTTATTAAAAACACAGCACTCTGCAAAGACGAAAGTCGACGTATAGGGTGTGACGCCTGCCCGGTGCTGGAAGATTAAATGATGGGGTGCAAGCTCTTGACTGAAGTCCCAGTAAACGGCGGCSGTAACTATAACSGTCCTAAGGTAGCGAAATTCCTTGTCGGGTAAGTTCCGACCTGCACGAATGGCGTAACGATGGCCACACTGTCTCCTCCAGAGACTCAGCGAAGTTGAAATGTTTGTGATGATGCAATCTCCCCGCGGAAAGACGGAAAGACCCCATGAACCTTTACTGTAGCTTTACATTGGACTTTGAACAGATCTGTGTAGGATAGGTGGGAGGCTTTGAAGCGGTGCCGCTAGGTGTCGTGGAGCCAACGTTGAAATACCACCCTGGTGTGTTTGAGGTTCTAACCTTGGCCCGTTATCCGGGTTGGGGACAGTGTATGGTGGGCAGTTTGACTGGGGCGGTCTCCTCCCAAAGCGTAACGGAGGAGTTCGAAGGTACGCTAGCCACGGTCGGAAATCGTGGTGATAGTGCATTGGCATAAGCGTGCTTGACTGCGAGACTGACAAGTCGAGCAGGTACGAAAGTAGGACAAAGTGATCCGGTGGTTCTGTATGGAAGGGCCATCGCTCAACGGATAAAAGGTACTCTGGGGATAACAGGCTGATACCGCCCAAGAGTTCATATCGACGGCGGTGTTTGGCACCTCGATGTCGGCTCATCTCATCCTGGGGCTGTAGCCGGTCCCAAGGGTATGGCTGTTCGCCATTTAAAGAGGTACGTGAGCTGGGTTTAAAACGTCGTGAGACAGTTTGGTCCCTATCTTCCGTGGGCGCTGCAAGATTGAGAGAGCCTGCTCCTAGTACGAGAGGACCGGAGTGGACGCACCTCTGGTGTATCGGTTGTCACGCCAGTGGCATCGCCGAGTAGCTATGTGCGGAAGAGATAACCGCTGAAAGCATCTAAGCGGGAAACTCGTCTCAAGATGAGTCTTGCCGGGGCCTTGAGCCCCCTGAAGAGTCGTTCGAGACCAGGACGTTGATAGGCTGGGTGTGGAAGCGCAGTAATGCGTTAAGCTAACCAGTACTAATTGCTCGTGAGGCTTGACCCTATAACTTTGATCACACGATCAAAGCTGTCTGAGGACAAGCGTTGTGCAGTTCTTCCAACGAATATCCTTGAACGCAATCAAGTTCTGATCAAATCAAATGCTGATATCGCTTGTGTGGCATGGCCACCAGGCGTCGACTCTACGAATTGGCTGCAAAGCACTTCCCCCAAGGAATGCTCGGCAGCAACAAGTTAAGCCTGATGACCATAGCGAGGTGGTCCCACTCCTTCCCATCCCGAACAGGACAGTGAAACGCCTCAGCGCCGATGATAGTGCGGGTTCCCGTGTGAAAGTAGGACATCGTCAGGCTATTAATAGCCAACCCCCGTTACCTCCCAAGGTGACGGGGGTTTTGCTTTTGCAGCAAGCGATTCCTGCTAAACGGATCAAATAGCTCAAACGGTCCATCACGCCAAACGAGCCATCACACCGTCCGCAATTCACGCCGCAATATCTTCCCGACATTCGATTTGGGAAGGTCATCGCGAAACTCGATGTGCCTCGGCCGCTTGTAGGCCGTGAAGTTCTCCCGGCAATACGCTGCCAGATCGTCTTCGGTCAGCGTCGAATCCCGTCTGACCACGAACAGCTTCACCGCTTCACCGGACTTCGCATCCG
>NZ_JBFUFQ010000255.1:0-7750 GCF_056403355.1 Rhizobacter sp. P2_H3
GCCTTGCTCGCCGCAGCCCTGGCGTTCGGCAGCGCCGTGTCGCCGGCCGTCCACGCGCTGGCGGTCGGTGCCACCGGCGGCCTGGTGATCGGCATGATCACCCGCACCGCGCGCGGCCACACCGGCCGGCCGCTGGAGCCGACCCGGCTCGAGGCCGTCGCCTACGGGCTGGTGATGCTGGCGACCGTGCTGCGCGTCGGCGTGCCGCTGCTGTGGCCCGCAGCCTATGGGCCAGCCTTGCTGATCGCCGGCGCCGCCTGGATCGCCGCCTTCACGCTCTACCTCAGTCTCTACCTCCCCTGGCTGTGCTCGCCACGCGTCGACGGGCAGGACGGCTGAAACGAACTTCCCCACCCCATGAGCACCGTCGCCATCCTGTTGTCCGCGTTCGTCCTGTCGGTCGTCGCGCTGCTGGTCTTCAACGACGGCGCGATGCCCGCCTTCAAGGCCCAGGTGCGCGAACGGACGAAGGCCCGCGGCGAGAGCTTGGCGGACGACAAGGAGCTTCCCCAGCATGAGTGAACACGTGACAGCCCGGGCATTGGACCGAGCCGGCATCGAGACGCTGGTGCACGACTTCTATGGCGATGTGCGGAGCGACGACCTGCTCGCACCGGTGTTCAACAAGGTGATCGGCGACGACTGGAGCGTGCACCTCGATCGGCTGGTCGAGTTCTGGAGCACCGTGATGCTGGGCACGCGAACCTTCCGCGGCAACGTCTACAGCAAGCACATGGTGCTCGACGGCGTGCACCCTGAGCATTTCCTGCGCTGGATCACGCTGTGGCACCGGCACACCAACCGGCTGTTCGCAGGCGAGGTCGCCGAGGAACTCCAGCGCACCGCGCACGGCATCGGCCGCAACCTGTTCCACGGCTTCTTCGGCGAGTTCCCCCGCTTCGTGATGCACAACGGCGTGGCCGTCGGCCATGAGCCGGACGTGTGGGTCGCGCCCTGAGCCGCCAGTCGCTGGCGGGTGGCAGCGGGCGGCACAATGCCGCCCCATGAGTGACCTCCCGCTCCCGCCCCAGGATCCCGAGCTGCTGCGGCGGCTGCTGCGCGCGAAGGACCGCATGGATGCCGCCTCGCACGAAGCCTGGCCGGTGCAGCGGCTGGCCGGCGTGAGCGATGTCTCCGAGGCGCATTTCGCGCGTTCGTTCAAGCAGGCCTTCGGCACGCCGCCGCACCGCTACCTGCTGACGCGGCGCATCGAGCGCGCGACGGCGCTGCTGCGCGAGACCGAGCTGCCGATCACCGAGATCGCGTTCGAGACGGGCTGGGAGAGCCTGGGCACCTTCGGGCGCACCTTCCGCGACATCACCGGCGAGAGCCCGAGCACGCTGCGGGCCCGCGCGCGGGCAGCGGTGCAGGAGCCGGGCCGCGTGCCGGCGTGCGTGCTGAGTGCCGCGCACCGGCCCGACCTGACGATCGCAGTTTCGGAGAAGCGCCGCCGCGAGGCCGACGCTATAAATGAATCTCACGACAAGGAGATTCCATGATCCAAGGCATTGAAGTGGTCGGACTGTACGTGCGAGACCAGGATGAAGCGCTCGCGTTCTACGTCGACAAGCTCGGCTTTCGCGTCCACACCGACGTGCGCAACGGCGACTACCGCTGGCTGACGGTGCAGCACCCGGACCAGCCGTCGTTCCAGCTCGGCCTGAGCGTGCCGGGGCCGCCGGTGCTCGACGCCGAGACCGCGCAGGCGCTGCGCGCGATCGTGGCCAAGGGCGGCATGCCGCCGCTGGTGCTGAAGGTGGACGATTGCCGCGCTGCCCATGCGCGGATGCAGGCCCGCGGTGTCGAGTTCACGCAGGAGCCGATCGACCGCTATGGCACGGTGGATGCGGGCTTCCGCGATCCGTCGGGGAACGGCTGGAAGATGATCGAGGCACGGCGCTGAGCGTCAGGCGGCGGTCGGCTCGCGCCGCATGCAGGCGGGTCTTCAGCCTTCCTTCAGCACCAGCTTGATCCAGGGCCGGCCGTCCTGCGCGGTGCCTGATGGCACCACCTGGAAGACCGCCTCGGAAGCCGGGATCGGCTGCCGCTTCAGCTCCGGCGTGAAGTCGCCGTTCAATCGACTGTGCCTGACGTAGCGGACCACCTGCGTGCCGGAGACGAAGGCCAGGCTCATGACGCCGTCGTCGACGGACTCGAAGGGAACGACGCGTTCGCACTGCCGGGGCTCGACGCCCAGCACCGCGCAGATGTGCGCGCGCGGCGCGTACGGGCCGAACAGGTACAACTTCTCCCACTCGAAATCCGTGACGGCCGCGATGCGGACCTCCTGCGCTTGCGGGCCTCGGGCGGCCGCGCCGATGGCGGCCGACACGCGGTCATCGACCAACGAACAAGCCGAAGCAAGAAGCGCCAGCAGCGTGGCAAGTGTCGAGGTGTGTTTCATGGGGTCGAATGATCCTACAGGTTCTTGCGCCCGCGCCGGCAGGTCAGGCCTTCGCCGCGCCCTTCGGATGTGCCAGCGCGAGGGTCACGAACTCCACGAACGCCCGCGGCCAGCACGCTGAAGAAACCCGGGTCGGCGGGTTCGATGCCCTGCAGATCAGGAACGAGACCGACAAGTTCGCGAAGCTCGTGAAGGAGGCGAAGGTCACAATCGATTGAGCTCGCGGCGGAGCTCGCTCTTGCGCTCGATGACCCGCGACACCAGCCCGTACTCGACCGCTTCTTCGGCCGACAGCCAGCGGTCGCGCTCGATGTCGGCCAGCACCACCTCCAGCGACTTGCCGGTCTCGCGCGCGATCGTGCGTGCGATGCGCTCGCGCGCCTTGACGATCTCGAGGGCCTGGATGGCGATGTCGCTGGCCCGCCCGCCGGCGCCGCCGCTGGGCTGGTGGATCAGGAAGCGCGTGTTGGGCAGGCAGTAGCGCCGCGCGCGCGGCACCGCCAGGTACAGGTGGGTGGCGGCGCTGCCGACCCAGCCGGTGCCGATCATGTTCACCGGCGCGGCGATGAAGCGCACGATGTCGTGGATCGCATCACCCGACTCCAGGTGGCCCCCGGGCGAGCTCACCAGCACGTCGATGGGGTCGGCGCTTTCCGCGTCGAGTGCGATGAGCCGGCGCGTCACGTCCGCGGCCGTCACGTCGGTGACGGTGCCGAAGATCAGCAGCGTGCGGGCCTTGAAGGCCTTCTCCTCCAGGTAGGAGGTGCGGGGCTCGGTGGCGCCGGAGGGCGACACGGTGTCAGGGGTTTCCATCGTGGGATCCTCGTGGTTGAACTGCCTTGACGAACGAGGCGAGGCTGGCGTGACACCGACCCGTGGCCGGGCTGTGGCAAGCTGCGCCGATGCACGACGAACGCAAGCAAGCCCTGATCGATGCCGACCACCGTCGGCTGGTGCGCGCAGCCACCCGCCTGCTGGGCCCGGCGGACGCCGAGGATGCCGTGCAGGACGCCTACGTCCGTGCGCTGGAGGCCGACACCGAAGCGCTCAACGCCGCCCAGGCCTGGCTGCTCACCGTGGTGCGCAACCTGGCGATCGACCGCCTGCGCCGGCGCCAATGGATGCAGCACTGGCTGGAGGCGGAGATGAACGCCGGCGACACGGCCTCGTCCTCATCCTCGCCTTCGGCCGAGATGGATGCGGCGCTGGCGGAAGAGGCGGCCCAGGCCCTGCGCCTGCTCGCGGCCCATCTGACGCCGGCAGACGGCGCCGCGGTGCTGCTGCACGAGGTGTTCGAGATCGACCACGCCGAGATCGCGCGGGCCGGCGGCAGGTCCGAACCCGGCAGCCGACAGCAGTTGCGGCGGGCGCTGTTGCGGCTGCGGCAAGCGGGTCGCGCAGCGGAATCGCGGCCTCGCCCCGAACCGGCCGCGGGCGAAGAGGCCGTCTTCCGGGTGTACCTGCAGTCGCTGCAGCTGCGCGATCCGCACACGCTGTGGGCGCTGCTGCGCCAGCCGCCGGTCAACGCGTCGATGGGGATGCCTGCCATGGCCGTCGAAGCTGCATCGACATCGCCCGCGACCGCCTGCAGCGTCGTGCAGGTGGGCGGGCAGTTGGGCCTGGTGCTCACGCTGGACGGCGTCACGCTGTCCGTGTTGCCGCTGGGTGTGCAGCCCGAGCGCGACCGGGAGCCCTCGCTGTCATGACGGACCTGCCGATGCAGGACCAGACTCTCCTGCGCGAAGCCACCGTGGAGGAGCGTGCGGCGATTGAAAGCCTGCTGGTCAGGTTGCCTTCGGCTGCGACCCGTTGGAAGCATGGTGCCGAGAACGCCTTTGTCTTGTGGGCGGCCAGCCTGCTGAGCGTTGTCGTCATCTGGCTCGTCATCGGCTGGGCCCTTGGAAAGGCACTCTCCGTCGACCTCGGGTTGTACAGCTCCGCATCGCGGTGGGTCATCGGATTGGCCGTCCCGATCTGTGCGCTCTACGCCGTCACGTCGAGCGTCCTGTGGACTCGATCGCTGACGGACCACCGGCCCCTGTTGCGCGACGACCTGGCAAGTTCCAAGGTGATCGAAGAACGGTATGAGTTCGCCGAGGCCAAACGCTTTCAGGAGCCGGAGCACGGCGGACTGATCTACATGCTCCGCAGTGCCTCGGACAACGTGCTCGCCGTCTACGACCATGAGAGCCAGACGCTGGGCCTCGACGGACAAGATCCGCTGACCAGCAGATTCAAGCCGCTGTCCATGCTCACGCTCGTCAGAGCGCCAAAGAGCGGATACGTGCTCAGCAGCCAATCATCCGGTCGTCCACTGCATGTGGGTTCGCCCGAGGACCTCCTGGTGGATCCCCGAGACTGGCCGGAACAACACGAGCGCTGCGACATCCCGTGGGATCAGCTGGAAGTCAGGTTGGGTAACGCTACCCGTTGACGACCTTTCGATCAACGACCGAACACCAGCTCAGTCGAACAGCCCCGCCGCGGCGTAGGCCGACACGATCTCGTCGAAGACCTTCACGTCGCCGCGCCCCCGGGCGACCAGCTGGGCGCCTTCGATGGCCGCGAAGATCGCGAGCGCCCGGGACGTCAAGTCCAGCGGGTTCTTCCGCGGATGCCGCTCGGCCAGCACCTCGGCCAGCCAGCGCGTGTTCACCGAGGTGAACCGATCCACCTCCACGCGCACGGCATCCGGCAGGTCGCGGTACTCGGCCGACAGGATCCCGCACAGGCACATGCGGTTGTCGTTCTCCAGCGCCCTGCGGAAGATCGCGGTGTAGGCCTCCATCCGCTGCCCGTGGTCCGCGGACGAGGCGCGCAGCTCGTCGAGGAACGCAACCGCCTCGTCGACATACCGGCTCGCCAGCGCGGCCGCCAGGTCGCCCTTGGTCGGGAAGTGGTAATGCACGCTGGCGCTCTTGATGCCGACCTCCTTCGCCAGCTCGCGAAAGCTCAGCACGTTGTAGCCGTGCGCCTGCACCACCAGGCGGGCCGCCTGCAGGATGCTCTCTCGGGTGTCCGTGCGCGGGTCTGTGCTCATGGGCTCACTTTATCACATTACCTATCAGTAGATCAGATTGACAACGAGCATCACTCCACCTACAGTCCGCCGCTTACCTATCGATCGATAGGTAGTCAATCAACCTGATTTGAAACCTCCCCATGAAGATCCATGACCGCCCCGGCTTTCCCAACCCCGCCCGCATCCGCATCGTCCTGGCGGAGAAAGGGCTCGACGCGCAGTTCGAGTTCGTTCCGGTCGACCTGATCGGCGCCGAGCACAAGCAGCCGGACTTCCTCGCGAAGAACCCGTCGGGCGTGCTGCCGGTGCTCGAACTCGACGACGGCACGTTCATCTCCGAGTCCACCGCCATCACCGAATACCTCGACAACCTCGACGGCAAGCCGACATTGACCGGCCGCACGCCGCGCGAGAAGGCATTGATCCACATGATGCAGCGGCGCGCCGAGGCCTATGTGCTGGACCCGGTCGGGCTGTACTTCCACCACGCCACGCCGGGACTGGGTGATGCGCTGCAGGCCTTCAAGAGCCCCGAATGGCAGGGCCGCGCCGAGATGGGCCAGCGTGAAGCCGAGAAAGCCAAGGCCGGCATGAAGTACTTCAACGACGTGCTGGCCGACCAGGACTTCCTGGCCGGCGACGCCTTCTCGATGGCCGACATCACGCTGTTCGCCGGATTGATGTTCGCCGACGCCGCCGGGCTCGGGGTGCCAGCAGAACACAGCGCCCTGCTGCAATGGCGCGAGCGCGTCGCGCAGTTGCCGAGCGTGAAGAACCGCAGCGGCCAGGCCTTCCTGCCGTTCGACCTGAAGCGCATGGGCTTCTAGCGCGGGTCGCCACGGGTCGCGTCATGTCGACGACACAGTTGCCGGCCAGCATGGAAGCCCCTCCACTTCCCCGGCCCTGCACCATGATTCGAACTGCCTGCACTGCGACCCTCGGCCTGCTGCTCGCCGCCACCGCCATGGCGGACGACTTCTACCGCCTGGACGCGGCGCTGCCCGCCAACGTCGACATCCGCGCGAGCTACCCGGTGTTCGATTTCGATACCGACGGCTGCCTGCCCAGCGCCGGCATCAGCCGGCAGGGCCAGCAGAACGGCGGGCTCAAGCCGTCCGGCAGCATCACCGGCGGCTGCCGGCCCGGCAACTTCCTGGACACGTCCAACACGCTGCACCGCCACGCCTGCGTCCGCAGCGGCGGCGACATCTATTGCGGGCACTTCTACGCGCTGTACTTCCTGAAGGACCAGATCAGCGCGCTGGGCGGCGGCCACCGGCATGACTGGGAGCACGCTGCCGTCTGGACGAAGAACGGCGTGGTCACCCACGGCGGCTACAGCGCGCACGGCAAGCTCTACAACCAGGAGATCGGCACGCTGGACCAGCAGGACGGCCACCTGAAGATCGTCTACCACAAGGATGGTGCGCTGACGCACGCGATGCGCTTCGCCAAGTCGGGCGAGGTCGCCGAGAACGGCTACGGCCGGTTCGTCACGCCCAACATCGTCAGCTGGCAGGTGCTCTGGGGCGACGGCCTGAGCAACGCCCAGATGCGCGCGAAGCTGGATGCCTTCGACTACGGCTCGGCCAGCATCCCGCTGCGTGACGACAATTTCCTCGGCAACCTCAACAACTACAAGCCGGCGTCCTATCCGGCGTTCACCAGCGCGAGCCTCGATTCGGCAGGCTGACCTGCGGCATCGGTCCAGATGTCGTCCGGCAGCGAGCGATCACGCAGACAGACCCGATCGTGGTCCGGGTAGGTGATTCGATCGACGGGGGCTCGCGTTCCCACGACCAGGCACCGCGTCGGACTGGAACTCCTGTTCTCCAGGTAGTGCCCGATGGCGACGCCGGCCTTGAAGGTGGCCGCGTCGCCGACACGCATGGCCGTCTCGGTGCTGCCTTCGACCACCGTGATCTCGCCGGCGAGGACGTAGACCATTTCGTCCTCGGCGCTGTGCCAGTGCTTGATGGACGACCTGCAACCCGGTTGCAGGACTTCGATGAAGGCACCGAACTGCGTGAGTGCGCCGGCTTCGCTGATCCACAGCGTCTGGTTCGGCTCTGAAGAGCCTTCGACCGGGTTGACCTCGCTCACGAACTGCGCCGGGCTGAAAACGGGCATGCCGATGACTCCTTCAGATGAGGTGGACTCCGGATTCTGAGCCACCTTCCTTCGTCAACGCTCGAACGCTCCGAGATCCGGTGCACTTCCGGTGAACGGAAGCCCGACGTCGACGCCCTTGTCGATGAGGCCGCTGGTCGGCGCCAGGCGCAGCTGCGGCAGCACGGGCAGGCTGCCGTCGGCCTGCCGGGGCG
>NZ_JBFUFQ010000256.1:0-7713 GCF_056403355.1 Rhizobacter sp. P2_H3
GGCGTGCTGCGTGCCCTGTGGCACGCGCCCGGGCGGCAGGCCCAGGTCGAGCAGCACCAGGTCGAAGCGCTCGCTGGCCAGCGTGCCGTCGGCGGCCGCCGCATCGCGCACCCAGTCGACGGCGAAGCCCTCGAGCCGCAGCGCGTTGCGCAGGCTCTCGCCGATCATCGGGTCGTCTTCCACCAGCAGCAGTCGCATCACGGGCCCAGGTCAGTCACAAGAAAAAGCATACCGCGAGCGCGGCCGGGCGAATCAGGCGCTATTGTTCCGGCTCACCATGAAACGCCGACTCATGCCCAAAGTCCTTCGCAACACGCTGCTGTCGTTCCGCGACGTGCTGGCCACCGCCGGCCCGTTCATCTTCCTGACCATCGTCCTGCTGGTGGTCGCCTACTGGTTCCTCGACCCGACGCCACCGCGCAAGGTGGTGCTGGCCACCGGGGTCGAGCAAGGGGCGTATGCCGAGTTCGGCAAGCGCTATGCAGAGTACCTGAAGGGCTACGGCATCCAGGTGGAACTGCGCACCACCCACGGCGCGGCCGAGAACCTGAAGCTGCTGCGCGACCCGAATTCGGGCGTGGACATCGCGTTCACGCAGGGCGGGGCCGGCGAATCGCGCAAGAACGCCGAGGCCAATGCGCTGGCGGATGAAGACCTGAACTCGCTGGGCAGCCTGTTCTTCGAGCCGGTGTGGCTKTTCTACCGCGAGGAGTCGGCGCAGCGGCTGCTGAAGGGCGTGCCGCTGACCAGCCTGGCGCAGCTGCAGGGCTGGAAGGTCGACATCGGCGCGCGCGGCAGCGGCGCGCCGAACCTGATGCGCAAGCTGCTCGATGCCAACCGCATCGACCCCGCGTCGATGACGGTGTCGCGCGAGGAGCAGACCGACGCGGTCGTGAAGTTCCTGGCGGGCGACATCGATGCGATCGTGTTCGCGTCGGCGCCCGAGGCGCTGATGGTGCAGATGCTGCTGCAGACGCCGGGGGTGAAGCTGTTCGACTTTGCACAGGCCGATGCGTATTCGCGGCGCTTCGCCTTCCTGACGCCGGTAACGCTGCCGCGCGGCGTGGTCGACCTGGCGGGCGACGTGCCGCCGAACGACGTGCGGCTGATCGCGCCGACGGCGACGCTGGTGGCGCGCGAGGACCTGCATCCGGCGCTGATCCAGCTGTTCGTGCAGGCGGCGGCGAAGATCCACGGACCGGCGGGCTGGTTCCAGCGCAAGGGCGATTTCCCGAACGCGCGCGGCACCGAGCGGCCGCTGGCGCCGGAGGCGCAGCGCTTCTACACCAGCGGTTCGCCGCTGCTGCAGCGCTACCTGCCGTTCTGGCTGGCCAACCTGATCGACCGCATGTGGGTGGTGCTGGTGTCGATCGTCGCGATCCTGATCCCGCTGTCGCGCGTGGTGCCGCCGCTGTACCAGTTCCGCATCCGCTCGCGGATCTTCCGGTGGTACGGGCAGCTGCGGGCGGTGGAGGATGCGCAGGGCGTGCGGCCGAATGACGAGTTGCGCTCGGAGCTGGACAAGATCGAATCGAGGGTAGGCAACGTGACGGTGCCGCTCAGCTATGCGGACGAACTTTATTCGCTGCGCAGCCACATCAACATGGTGCGGCGGAGGTTGGATGCGGCGGGGCAGGATCCGACGGGTTGAGGGATCGGCGCCTGCGTGCAAAGGCGCGAGTAGGCAGGGTGTGGCTCGCCGGCCGGGTCGGTCATCGCCCCGGGGGGCGATGACTCCCCTCCGCTGGCTGGTTTCAAGGCCCGTCGCCGAAACTCCCGCCACTCGCTTCGCTCGTTGTGGTCAAACAGTCGGCGACAGTCAGTGCACGAAGCGCGCTGACGCGCGCGGGCCATGAAACCAGCCAGCTCCGGCGACCCGTCCTGATTGGCGCTCCACACCCTGCCTACTCGCGCCTTTGCGGCACCACCGCATTGTGTTTGGGGGAAAAGACTGAAGTGACCGACGAGCATGCCAGTGCTCGCATGCTCGTCGGTCACTTCAGTCTTTTCCCCCAACAAGAGTGGGCGGTGTTGCGCGGCGGGTGAGGAACAGCCCAGCAGCTACTCCTTCACCGAACCGGTCATCCCCGACACATAGTGCTCGACGAAGAACGAGTAGATGAAGGCGACAGGCAGCGACCCGAGCAACGCCCCCGCCATCAGCGAGCCCCAGTGGTACACATCCCCTTCCACCAACTCCGTGATCACCCCCACCGGCACCGTCTTCATCTCCGACGACGAGATGAAGGTCAGCGCGTAGATGAACTCGTTCCACGACAGCGTGAACGCGAAGATGCCGGCCGAGATCAGCCCCGGTACTGCCAGCGGCAGCACGATCTTGATCAGGATCTGCCAGCGGCTCGCGCCATCGATCAGCGCGCATTCCTCCAGCTCATACGGGATCGAGCGGAAATAGCCCATCAGCAGCCAGGTGCTGAACGGGATCAGGAAGGTCGGGTACGACAGGATCAGCGCCATCCGGGTGTCGAACAGCCCGAGCTGAAAAATGATCGCCGCCAGCGGGATGAACAGGATCGACGGCGGCACCAGGTAGGCCAGAAAGATCGCCGCCCCCGCCGGCTTCGCACCCTGGAACCTCAGCCGCTCGATCGCGTACGCCGCGAGCACCGAAGCCACCAGCGACAGGATCGTCGACGTCACCGACACCAGCACCGTGTTCCACAGCCACTCCGGATACGCCGTCTCGAACAGCAGCTTGTGGAAATGCGCAAACGTCGGCTTGATGATCCAGAACGGGTTGCCGGTGCGCGCCAGCAACTCCTCGTTCGGCTTGAACGAGGTCACCACCATCCAGTAGAACGGGAACAGCAGCACGAACACGAAGATGCCGAGCGGGATGTAGACCGTCACCCAGCGCCGCGGCAGCGTCTGCAGGTAGTCCATGCCCTGCGAATCGGGCTTGTCCTGCGTCTTCATTTGTCACCGCCCTGCTGCCAGGCCCGGCGCTGCAGCCCGAAGTAGCTGAACATGATGGCCGCCAGCAGGAACGGCACCATCAGCGTCGCCAGCGCCGCGCCCTCGCCCAGCGCCCCGCCGGGAATCGCGCGCTGGAACGCGAGGGTCGCCATCAGGTGCGTCGCGTTCAGCGGGCCGCCGCGCGTCAGCACGTAGATCAGCTGGAAGTCGGTGAAGGTGAACAGCACCGAGAAGGTCATCACCACCGCGATGATCGGCGACAGCAGCGGCAGCGTGACGTGCCGGAACTGCTGCCACGGCGTTGCGCCGTCGATCGCCGAGGCCTCGTAGTACGACGGCGAGATCGTCTGCAGCCCTGCCAGCAGCGAGATCGCGACGAAGGGCACCCCGCGCCACACGTTGGCGACGATCGTCGAGAAGCGCGCGTTCCACGGGTCGCCGAGGAAATCGACATACCGGTCGATCCAGCCGAGCTTCATCAGCACCCAGCTCAGCACCGAGAACTGCGCGTCGTAGATCCACCAGAACGCGATCGCCGACAACGCCGTCGGCACGATCCACGGCAGCAGCACCACCGCACGGAAGAACGACTTGAACGGCAGGTTCTTGTTCAGCAGCACCGCGAGCCACAGCCCGAGCACGAACTTCAGGATGCTCGCGATCACCGTGTAGAAGAGCGTGTTGAACAGCGCCAGCCGCGCGACGCTGTCACCCACCAGGAACTCGAAGTTCTCGGTGCCGATCCACGAGCCGCCCCGCCCGATCTTCGCGTCGGTGAAGCCCAGCCAGGTGCCCAGGCCGAGCGGGTAGGTCAGGAACACCAGCAACAGCATCGCGGCCGGCAGCATGAAGGCCAGGCCGAGGGCGTTGCGGCTGTTCTGGAGGCGCTCGAGAAGCTTCACGGGCAGGCCTCTCGATCAGACCTTGTAGTAGCGCTCGGCCCGCTTCTGCGCCCGCTCCATGGCCTCCTTCGGCGTCTTCGAGCCGCTGCCCGCCTCGGCCACCATGTTCGGCACGATGAAATCCGCCAGCGCCCCGGCCGAGGCATAGCCCAGCTTGCCCGCATAGCCCGCCGGCCGCAGGTTCTTCACGCTGTCGCGGTAGGGCGTGTGCTTCGGGTCGACCGTCCACACCGTGTTCTTCTCGTAGGCGCGCAGCGGCTGCGCGATGTAGCCGCCGGCCCCCTGCAGCCACGGGTCGAACTGCTCCTGCTCCATCATGAAGCGCATGAACTCCTTGGCCGCCTGCGGGTACTTCGTGTACTTGAAGATCATCTGGTTGAAGAACAGGTGGTTCTCGGTCGGCACGCCCACCGGGCCCACCGGGAAGGCCGCGTGGTTGATGTCGGCCGCCATCTCCTTGAGCTTCGGGTCGGGCGAGTTCTTGGCCGCGTAGTAGATCGAGATGCCGTTGTTGGTGATGCTGATCTGCCCGTCGAGGAAGGCCTTGTTGTTGTTCGGGTCCAGCCACGACAGCGTGCCCGGCACGAAGCTCGAATACAGCTCCTTCGCGTACTCCAGCGCCTTCAGCGTGGCCGGGCTGTCCAGCGTCACCTTGTTGTCCTTGTCGACCAGCGCGCCGCCGAAGGCCCACAGCAGCCAGTGGCACCAGGCGCTGTCGCCGGTCGCGTTGCCCAGCGCCATGCCGCCCGGCGTGCCCTTGGCGGCCAGCGCCTTGTAGAGCTTCAGGAAGCCGTCGGTGTCCTTCGGCATGGTTTCGAAGCCGGCCGCCTTCATCTGGCTCTCGCGGTACACCACCAGCGAGCCGGTCGCCCCGAGCGCGACACCGATCCACTTCTTGCCGTCGGGCCTCAGGAAGGCCTCGCAGGCCGGGTACCAGCCGCCGTATTTCTTGCCGAGGTACTCGCACAGGTCGGTCACGTCGAGCAGCTTGTCGGGGTACAGGTTCGCGTCGTCGTTGGTCGACAGGATGATGTCGGGCCCGGCGCCGGTGTTGGCCGCGACGGCCGCCTTCGGCCGCACGTCTTCCCAGCCCTCGTTGTCGACACGCACCTCGATGCCGGTCTTCTCGGTGAAGCGCTTGACGTTCACCATGTACGCATCGATGTCGCCCTGCACGAAGCGGCTCCAGCGCAGCACGCGCAACTTGGCGCCCTTCTCGGGCTTGTAGGCAAGCGTCTGCGCGCCGGCCTCGGGCGTCCACAGTGCGCCCGTTCCGAGCGTGGCGATGCCCGCAGTCCCTTCCAGAAACTTGCGGCGATTGAACTCAGTCATCGTTGTCTCCTGTCAAGTTGTGAAGCGATGCACTGCGGCACCGTGAAGGAATCAGGCCATCAGGCGGCCAATCGCTTGCCGCTGCCGGCGTCGAACAGGTGCGCGCGGCCGAGGTCGGGCTGCAGGTGGATGGTCGCGCCGGGTTCGAAGCTGTGCCGCTCGTGGAACACCACCGACACCTCGGTGCCCTGGTGCCGGCAGGCGACGAAGGTGTCGGCACCGGTCGGCTCCACCACCACCACCTGCGACGGGATGCCGCCGCTGTCGCCGAGCGCCAGGTGCTCCGGCCGCGTGCCGAAGATCACCGGCTGGCCGTCCTCGCCCACCGCGCGCGTCGGTGCGTTCATCTGCGTGCCGTCGGCCAGCTCCACCTGCAGCAGGCCGGCCCGGCGGCGCAGCGTGYCGGGCAGGAAGTTCATCGACGGCGAGCCGATGAAGCCGGCCACGAACAGGTTGGCCGGGAAGTCGTACAGCGTCAGCGGGCTGCCGGTCTGCTCGATGCGGCCGTCGCGCATCACGACGATCTGGTCGGCCATCGTCATCGCCTCGATCTGGTCGTGCGTGACGTAGACCGAGGTGGTCTTCAGGCGCTGGTGCAGTTCCTTGATCTCGCTGCGCATCGCGACGCGCAGCTTCGCGTCGAGGTTGGACAGCGGCTCGTCGAACAGGAACACCTGCGGGTCGCGCACGATCGCGCGGCCCATCGCGACGCGCTGCCGCTGCCCGCCGGAGAGCTGGCGCGGGTAGCGGTCGAGCAGCTCGCTCAGCCCGAGGATGCCGGCCGCGCGCGCCACCTTCTCGTCGGCCACCGCCTTGTCCTGCTTCGCGAGCATCAGCGAGAAGGCCATGTTGTCGCGCACCGTCATGTGCGGGTACAGCGCGTAGTTCTGGAACACCATCGCGATGTCGCGCTGCTTGGGCGGCAGCTCGTTGACGCGGCGTGCGCCGATGCGGATCTCGCCGTCGGAGATTTCCTCGAGCCCCGCGATCATGCGCAGCAGCGTCGACTTGCCGCAGCCCGAGGGGCCGACCAGCACGGTGAACGCGCCGTCGGCGATCTCGATGTCCACGCCGTGCAGCACCTGCACCGAGCCGAAGCGCTTCTTCACCGACTGGATCGTCACACTCGCCATGCGTCATGCCTCGTGTCATGCCTGAAGGGGCAGGCGGTTGTATGACGACACCAATGACCCTGTCAATCGGCGCTGCCCCTGCTCGCGACAACCCGCGGTGCGCGCATGATGGGCCGGCGCCGAGCCCGTGTGCTCGACGGGAGGCACCCCATGAAACTGCTGATCACCGGCGGGGCCGGCTTCGTCGGCACGCGCCTGGCCCGGGCGCTGTTGTCGCGCGGCACGCTGAACGGGCGACGCATCGAGACGCTGGTGCTGGCCGACCAGGCCGCGCCCCGCGCCGAGTTGCTGGCCGATGCACGCGTGAAGGCGCGCACCGGGCCCTTGCTGGCGCAGTGCGCTGCGCTGCGCGACGAGCCGTTCGACGGCGTGTTCCACCTGGCGTCGGCGGTGTCGGGCGAATGCGAGGCCGATTTCGAGCTCGGCCTGCGCTCGAACCTCGACACCACGCGCGCGCTGTTCGATGCGCTGCGCGCGACGGTGCAGCAGGGCGCGCCGGTGCCGCGGCTGGTGTTCTCCAGTTCGGTCGCGGTGTTCGGGCCGGACGCCGCGGTGCCGATGCCGCAGCGCGTGCACGACGACACGCTGCCGGCGCCGCAGACCTCGTACGGCACGCACAAGCTGATGTGCGAGTACCTGCTCGCCGACTACACGCGCAAGGGTTTCATCGACGGCCGCGCGGCGCGGCTGATGACGGTGACGGTGCGGCCGGGGCGGCCGAACGGCGCGGCCTCGTCGTTCTTCTCCGGGATCATCCGCGAGCCGCTGGCCGGCGAGGAGGCGGTGTGCCCGGTGTCGGCGAACACCTGCCATGCGGTGGCCTCGCCGGCGCGCACGGTGGAGGGGCTGATCGCGGTGTACGAGGCGAGCCGCGAGGCCTTCCAGGGCCGGCTCGCGATGAACCTGCCGGCACTGAACATCTGTGTCGGGCAGATGCTGGATGCGCTGGAAGAAGTGGCCGGCCGCGCGGTGCGAGAGCGCGTGCGCTTCATCAGCGACGAGCGCATCGCCGGCATCGTGGCCGGTTGGGCGAAGGGCGCCGAGTCGGCACGCGCGGCGCGGCTCGGGCTGAAGCCGGACGGCAGCTTCACCGAGATCATCCGGCAGTACATCGCGGATTGCGAGGCGTCGCCGGATGGTGCGGCTGCGTTGAGGGGCTTGGCGTGAGCAAAGGCGCGGGTAGGCAGGGTGTGGCTCGCCGGCCGGCTCCGGCGACCCGTCCTGATTGGCGCTCCACACCCTGCCTACCCGCGCCTTTGCGCCACCGCCCGTCTGTGTTTGGGGGAAAAGATTGAAGTGGCCGACAAAGCGCGCCCACTCTCGCATGCTCGTCGGTCACTTCAATCTTTTCCCCCCAACAAGAGCTGGTGGGTCTGCGCGGCGCGGCGGGTGGGGGGCTGGGCTGGGGG
>NZ_JBFUFQ010000257.1:0-7666 GCF_056403355.1 Rhizobacter sp. P2_H3
CCCAAACTCCCTCCACTCACTTCGTTCGTTGTGGTCAAACAGTGGGCGACAGTCAGTGCACGAAGCGTGCTGCGCACGCGGACCATGAAACCAGCCAGCTCCGGCGCCCCGTCCCTATTGGCGCTCCACAGACTCCCCACCCGCGCCTTCGTGCCACCGCCCCGATCCTTCGACCATGACAAGCGAACAAATGAGGATTGATATCAATCTCCACCTGATGGATGCACCCCCTCCTCAGTCCGAACGGGTGGCAGAACACGAGAACCCGCCTACAGCAGTCACGTAGCCCGGATGCAGCGAAGCGGAATCCGGGCTCAACCCTCACTTCTTCGCTTGTCACCTCCCCAAGGCAGGGTGGTGGCACAAGGCGCGGGTGGGGAGTCTGTGGAGCGCCAATCAGGGCGGGTCGCCGGAGCTGGCTGATTTCGTGGCCCGCGTGCGCCAGCACGCTTCGTGAACTGACTGTCGCCCACTGTTTGACCACAACGAACGAAGTGAGTGGCGGGAGTTTGGGCGACGGGCCGCGAAATCAGTCAGCGGAGGAAAGTCATCGCCCCGCCAGGGGCGATGACCGACGCGACCGGCGAGCCACAGACTCCCCACCCGCGCCTTCCGCGCCAATGCTCCTATGTCCGCGCCAACACAGGCTTCAACGCCGCTCCCGTGTGGCTGGCCTTGGTCTTGACGAGCAGCTCAGGCACCCCGTTCGCCACCACCGTGCCGCCGCGCACACCGCCTTCCGGCCCCAGGTCGATGACCCAGTCGGCCTCGGCGATCACGTCCAGGTCGTGCTCGATGACGACGACGCTGTGCCCACCGTCGACCAGCCGGTGCAGCACGCGAATCAGGCGCTCCACGTCGGCCATGTGCAGCCCGACCGTCGGCTCGTCGAGCACGTACAGCGTGTGCGGCGCCTTGTTGCCGCGCCGGCCCACGTCGTCGCGCACCTTGGTCAGCTCGGTCACCAGCTTGATGCGCTGCGCCTCGCCACCGCTCAGCGTCGGTGACGGCTGGCCCAGCGTCAGGTAGCCCAGCCCCACGTCCTTCATCAGCTGCAGCGGGTGCGCGATGTTCGGCATCGACGCGAAGAACWCCACCGCCTCGTCGATCTCCATCTGCAGCACGTCGCCGATGCTCTTGCCGCGCCAGCTCACCGCCAGCGTCTCGGCATTGAAGCGCTGGCCGTGGCACACGTCGCACGGCACCTTCACGTCCGGCAGGAAGCTCATCTCGATCGTGCGCATGCCCTGCCCTTCGCAGGCCGGACAGCGGCCGTCGCCGGTGTTGAAGCTGAAGCGCGCCGGCATGTAGCCGCGCGCCCTCGACTCCAGCGTGTCGGCGAACAGCTTGCGGATCGTGTCCCAGAAGCCGATGTAGGTCGCCGGGCAGGAGCGCGGCGTCTTGCCGATCGGCGTCTGGTCGACCTCGAGCACGCGGTCGATGTAGCCCCAGCCGTCGATCTTCTCGCAGCCCTGCCAGTTCGGCTTGCCGCCGCGCACGTTGATGAACTGCAGGTTGGCCAGCAGCACGTCGCGCGCCAGCGTCGACTTGCCCGAACCGCTGACGCCGGTGACCGCCACCAGCCGCTTCAGCGGCACGTCGACCGTCACCTGCTGCAGGTTGTGCAGCGAGGCGCCGTGGATGGTCAGCAGCCGGTTCGCCTCGCCCTCCTTCGCGACCTTGCTCGCCACCGACGCGAGGAAGGCATCGACCTCGCGCCGTGCCTTCAGCGGGTGCACCAGCGGATGGGCGAGGAAGCGCCCGGTCACCGAATCGGGGTTCTTCGACAGGTCGCCCGCCGTGCCCTCGGCCACCAACCGGCCGCCGCGCTTGCCGGCGCCCGGGCCGATGTCGATGATGTGGTCGGCGCGGCGGATCGTGTCCTCGTCGTGCTCCACCACCACCAGCGTGTTGCCCTTGTCGCCCAGCTTGTGCAGCGCATCGAGCAGGATCTGGTTGTCGCGCGGGTGCAGGCCGATGGTCGGCTCGTCGAGCACGTAGCACACGCCCTGCAGGTTGCTGCCGAGCTGCGCCGCCAACCGGATGCGCTGTGCCTCGCCGCCCGACAGCGTCGGCGCCGCGCGATCCAGCGTCAGGTAGCCGAGGCCCACTTCTTCGAGGAACTCCAGCCGGCTCGCGATCTCGCTGACCACGTCGCGCGCGATCTCCGCATCACGGCCGGTCAGCGTCAAGGCCTGCACCCACTTGCGCGCATCGGCCACCGACCACTGCGCGATCCACGCGATCGAATGCGTGTCGAAGGTGACGCCGCGCGACACCGGGTTCAGCCGCGTGCCGCCGCAATCGGGGCACGGCTCGTCGACCACGCCTTCGACCTCCGCCTCCTCGGACGGGAAGCTCTGCTCGCGGCCCTTGTTGTCGTCGTCCTGCACCGAGTCGTCGTACGCCTTGCGCTGCTCACGCGTCAGCGCCAGGCCGGTGCCGACGCAGGTGGTGCACCAGCCGTGCTTGCTGTTGTAGCTGAACATGCGCGGGTCCAGCTCGGGGTAGCTGGTGGCGCACACCGGACAGGCACGCTTGGTCGAGAACACCTTCACCTCGCCGAGCTTGCGYGTCGGCGTGCCGGCCAGCATCGCGCCGCGCAGGCCCTTCAGCGGGCTCAGCAGGTGCATCACGCCCTTGCCGATGTCCAGCGCCTGCGCCAGCAGCGTGCGCAGCTCGGCTTCGTTGTCCTTGCCGATCACCAGGTCGCCGACCGGCAGCTCCACGGTGTGCTCCTTGAAGCGGTCCAGCCGCGGCCACGGATCGACCGGCAGGAAGTCGCCGTCGACCCGCAGGTGCGTGTGGCCGCGCGCCTTCGCCCACTTCGCGAGGTCGGTGTAGACGCCCTTGCGGTTGACGACCAGCGGCGCCAGCAGCCCGACATGCACGCCCTGGTGGTCGCGCAGCAGCTGGGCGGCGATGCTCTCGACGCTCTGCGGCCGCACCGGCGCGCCGTCGTTCACGCAGTGCTGGATGCCCAGCTTCACATACAGCAGGCGCAGGAAGTGCCAGACCTCGGTCGTCGTCGCGACGGTGCTCTTGCGGCCGCCGCGGCTCAGCCGCTGCTCGATCGCGACAGTGGGCGGAATGCCGTACACCGCGTCGACCTCCGGCCGCCCTGCGGGCTGCACGATGCTGCGCGCATAGGCGTTCAGCGATTCGAGGTAGCGGCGCTGGCCCTCGTTGAACAGGATGTCGAAGGCCAGCGTGCTCTTGCCCGAGCCCGACACGCCGGTCACCACGCTGAACTTGCCGCGCGGGATGCTGACATCCAGCGACTTCAGGTTGTGCTCGCGCGCGTTCACGATGCGGATTGATTCGTCGCGCTGCACGTCGCGCGCCTTCTTGACGAGGTACTGCAGCGGAACGCCTTCCTCCACCTGGTGCGCGCCGAGGCGCATCGACACGTCGTACTCAGCCAGCGCGCGGCCGGTGTGCGACGTGGGATGCAGCTTCACGTCATCCGGCGTGCCGGTGCACACCACCAGGCCGCCGGCCTCGCCGCCTTCCGGGCCGAGGTCGATCAGCCAGTCGGCCGCGCGGATCACGTCGAGGTTGTGCTCGATCACCACGAGCGAATGCCCGGCGTCGAGCAGCTTGCGGAACGCGCGCATCAGCTTCGCGATGTCGTCGAAGTGCAGGCCGGTGGTCGGCTCGTCGAACATGAAGAGCGTGCCCTTCTTCGCGACCGGCTGGCGGCTCGCGGTCGTCGTCTGCGCTGCCTCGGCGAGGAAGCCGGCCAGCTTCAGCCGCTGCGCCTCGCCGCCCGACAGCGTCGGCACCGGCTGGCCCAGCTTCACGTACTCCAGGCCCACGTCGACGATCGGTTGCAGCACGCGCAGCACCTCGCGGTCCTGCGCGAACATCTGCACCGCCTCGCTGACCGTCAGCTCCAGCACGTCGGCCACGCTGAGCTCCCTGGCCACCTCGCCGGGCAGGCGACGCTCGATCTTCACGTCGAGGATCTCGGCGCGGTAGCGGCGGCCGTCGCAATCCGGGCAGCGCAGGTACACGTCGGACAGGAACTGCATCTCGACGTGCTCGAAGCCCGAGCCGCCGCAGGTCGGGCAGCGGCCGTCGCCGGCGTTGAAGCTGAACATGCCGGCGCCGTAGCCGCGCTGGCCGGCCAGCGGCGYCTGCGCGAACAGCTTGCGGATCTCGTCGAACGCGCCGACATAGCTGGCCGGGTTCGAGCGCGCSGTCTTGCCGATCGGCGACTGGTCGACGAAMACCGCGTCGGTCAGCCAGTCGGCGCCGAGCAGGCGGTCGTGCTCACCGGGCGTCTCGGTGGCCTTGCCGAAGTGCCGCGCGAGCGCCGGGAACAGCACGTCCTGCATCAGCGTGCTCTTGCCCGAGCCGGACACGCCGGTCACGCACACCAGGTGCTGCAGCGGGAACTCGACCGTCACGTTCTTCAGGTTGTGGTCGCGCGCGCCTTCGAGGATCAGCTTCGGCGTCGCGTCGGTCACCAGCCGCTTCAGGCCGCCCAGGCCGACCTGCTTGCGCCCGCCGAGGTAGGCGCCGGTCAGCGTGTCGGCGCGGCGGATCTCTTCCGGCGTGCCGTCGAACACGATGCTGCCGCCGCGCTCGCCGGGGCCGGGGCCCATGTCGATCAGCCGGTCGGCCGCCAGCATCACCGCCGGGTCGTGCTCGACGACGACCAGCGTGTTGCCGGCATCGCGCAGCCGGTGCATCGCCTCGACGATGCGGTTCATGTCGCGCGGGTGCAGGCCGATGCTCGGCTCGTCGAGCACGAACATCGTGTTGACCAGCGAGGTGCCGAGCGCCGTGGTGAGGTTGATGCGCTGCACCTCGCCGCCGCTCAGCGTGCGGCTCTGGCGGTCCAGCGTCAGGTAGCCGAGGCCGACATCGCACAGGTATTTCAGCCGCGTGCGGATCTCGTCGAGCAGCAGCTTCAGCGCGTCGTCGAGCATCGTGCTGGGCAGCGTGATGCCGTCGAAGAAGCGGCGGATGCGCTCGATCGGCATCAGCATCAGGTCGTGCACCGTCAGGCCGGGCAGCGCCTCGAGCTGGTCGCGCGACCAGTGGGTGCCCTGCGGCAGGAATCGCTTTCCGGGCGGCAGCACGCCGTCGGCATCGGGCTTGCTGCCCAGGCGCCACAGCAGCGCCTCGGTCTTCAGCCGGGCGCCGCCGCAGGTGGTGCACGGCGTGTAGCTGCGGTACTTCGACAGCAGCACGCGGATGTGCATCTTGTACGACTTCGATTCGAGGTACTCGAAGAAGCGCTTGATGCCGTACCACTGCTTGTTCCAGTTGCCCTTCCAGTGCGGCGAGCCGTTGATGACCCAGTCGCGCTGCGCCTCGCTGAGCTGCGACCACGCGGCGTCGCGCGGGATGCCGGCCTCGGCGGCGTACTTCAGCAGGTCGTCCTGCGAGTCTTTCCAGGCCGGCGTCTGGATGGTCTTGATCGCGCCGGAGCGCAGCGTCTTGCGGTGGTCCGGGATCACCAGCCCCCAGTCGACGCCGATCACGCGGCCGAAGCCGCGACAGGTCTCGCAGGCGCCCATCGCCGAATTGAACGAGAACAAGGCCGGCTGCGGGTCGCCGTAGCGCAGGTCGCTGTCGGGGCAGTGCAGGCCGGTGGAGAAACGCCAGAGTGTGGGTTCGCCTTCTTCGGCCACCACATACACGTTGACCCGCCCGCTGCCGCGCTTCAGCGCCGTCTCGATCGCCTCGACCGCGCGCACCTTCTCGGTCCCCTGCAGCCGGAAGCGGTCGGCCACCACGTCGAGCACCTTGCGCGGGCCGGTCGGCGTCGCCACCTCGCGCTCCGCCTGCACGCGGGTGAAGCCGCTGGCCGCGAGCCATTGCTCGATCTCCTCGGGCGTGGTTCCGCCCGGCAATTCCACCGGAAAGGTCACCACCAGCCGCGGATCGCCCTGCGCCGTCCGGCTCATCAGCTCCGCGTAGATCGTCTCCGGGCTGTCATGCCGCACCGGCTGTGCCGTCTGCTTGTCGAACAGCTCGGCCGCCCGCGCATACAAGAGCYTCAGGTGATCGTTCAGCTCGGTCATCGTGCCGACCGTCGAGCGCGAGGTGCGCACCGGGTTGGTCTGGTCGATCGCGATCGCCGGCGGCACGCCGTCGACCCGGTCCACCGCCGGCCGGTCCATGCGGTCGAGGAACTGCCGCGCATAGGCGCTGAAGGTCTCGACGTAGCGCCGCTGCCCCTCCGCGTACAGCGTGTCGAACACCAGGCTCGACTTGCCCGAGCCCGACGGCCCGGTCACCACCGTCATCTCGCCGGTGCGGATGTCGAGGTCCAGGTTCTTCAGGTTGTGCTGGCGGGCGCCGCGAATGCGGATGACACCGGACATGGGGAGGGCTTTCGAAATGCGGAGCCGAAGATTCTAGGGAGCCGCGACGGGTGAGCAGATCGGCGGGCCATTGGTCAGCAGCAGTCAGTAGCCATGGGCAACCGGTCTCACGCGAGACGCATTGCCCGGACGAGGCCCATTGGCTACCATGCGCCACGCTCTCACGCGTGCCGTCTGCGCGTGGCGTCATGAATACACCAGCCGTTCCACCCCTCCCTCCCGTCCACCCCGACAGCAGCCGCGCCGCGCGGCTCATGGATGTCGTCGGCGAGGGCGTGTGGGAGCACGAACTCACGTCGCTCCAGCCGTCGCAGGCCTGGCATTCGCCGCGCTGCCGCGACCTGCTGGGCGCCGGGCTGGCCGACGATCCGTCCGCGCTGCGCG
This sequence comes from Rhizobacter sp. P2_H3, assembly GCF_056403355.1. Taxonomy (NCBI): domain Bacteria; kingdom Pseudomonadati; phylum Pseudomonadota; class Betaproteobacteria; order Burkholderiales; family Sphaerotilaceae; genus Rhizobacter; species Rhizobacter sp. P2_H3. Next base: position 6,726 of record NZ_JBFUFQ010000257.1, read on the forward strand.
CGCAGGTCGACCCGCCCGACCGGGCGCACTGGGATGCGCTGGTCGGCGCAGCGATCCGCGCCCCGGGCCGCAACGTCCAGGGCCGGCTGCGCCTGCGCACCGCCGACGGCAGCCTGCGCTGGTTCCAGGTGCGCATGCGCGCCACGGCCGACGGCGCCGGGCCGGCCACCCGGCTGGCCGGCAGCCTGCGCGAAGTCGACAGCGACCCGGCCTCCGGCCAGGCCAAGGCCGCCTTCCTGGCCCACATGAGCCACGAGCTGCGCACGCCGCTGAACGCGGTGCTCGGCATGACCGAGCTGGCGCAGCGGCTGGCCACGCACAACGAGCAGCGCGGCTACCTCGACCTGGCGCAGCAGTCCGGCCAGGCGCTGCTGCGCCTGCTCGGCGACGTGATCGACTACGCCCGCGCCGAGGCCGGCGAGCTCGCGCTGCGGCTGGAGACCTTCGACCTCGCGCAGCTGATGGCCGAGACCTGCCGCGGCTTCATGCCGCAGTTGCGCGAGCGCAAGCTGACGATGCTGTACGACTACCTCGGCGAGCAGACGCGGTTCCAGGGCGATCCGGCGCGCGTGCGCCAGATCGTCTCGAACCTGCTGGCCAATGCGGCCAGGTTCACCGCGCAAGGCCATGTCGCGCTCGTCACCGAGGTGCGGGCCCAGGCCGACGGCCCGTGGCTGCTGCGCATCCAGGTGCACGACACCGGCACCGGCATGGACGACGCCACGCTGGAGCGCGTGTTCAAGCCCTTCGAGCAAGGCGACAACAGCGCACGCCGCCAGCACGGCGGGACCGGCCTCGGCCTGTCGCTCACGCGCAAGCTGGCGGCGCTGATGGCCGGCCGCGTGACGGCCACCAGCGTGCCCGGCCGCGGCTCGGTGTTCACCGTCGAGCTGCGGCTCGCGGCAGCGGCCCAGCCGGCCGCCGCGCCGCACCCGCCCGGC
>NZ_JBFUFQ010000258.1:0-7653 GCF_056403355.1 Rhizobacter sp. P2_H3
GCGTGGCTCGGCTGGGGCAGCGCGCTGCTGCTGGCGGCGCTGTGCGCCGGCGGATCGCTGCGCGGCGCGTGGTGGTGGGCGCAGGGCGGCGTCACGCTGCTGGGGCTGGCAGCGCTCGCGCTGCTGAGCTGGTGGTACCGGCGCGAGCCGCACCCGTTCGCGGTCGTGATGCGCCGCTTCGGCGTGATGGCGATCAGCACCTGGGTGCTGCTGACCATCGCCATCGCCGCCGGCCACCGGCTGCCGGCGGTGCAGCAGCAGATGGTCAACATCGGCCCGGCGATCTGGTACGTGTTCTTCGCGTCGCTGCTGCTGCTGGTGCCGTTCCTGTCGAAATCGCAGCAGGTGATGCGCGAGTTCTCGCTGCTGGCGGCGGTCAGCACGATCGCGACCTCGCTCGACCTGCTGTTCGTCGCGGTGTTCTCGCTCGGCCAGTTCGCCTCGGTGACGCTGGCGCTGTTCCTGTCGCTCGGCATCTATGCCGGAGCGCGGCAGTGGATCCTGAACCAGCTGCTCGGCAGCAGCGTGCTGACGACCGAGCGGATGTTCGAGAAGCTCTACCGCATGGCGCGCGAGGTGGAGACGCACCCCGAGCGCGCCTCCGGCATGTTGATGCAGCTGCTGCGCGAGCTGTTCGACCCGATGGAGGCGGTGGTGGTCGAGAAGACGACCCGCAGCGCCCGCGTGGCCGGCGACGGCTCGACGCTGGTGGTGCCGGTGCCGCAGCTGCCCGGCGTCGGCGACGGGCTGCCCGGCTCGGTGGTGCTGCGCTTCGCGCACCGCGGGCGCAGGCTCTTCACGTCGGAAGACGCGCGGCTGGCCGAACGCATCCTCGAGCAGCTGCGCCGCGCGATCGCGTTCGACAAGGCGGTGGAGCAAGGCCGCAGCGAAGAGCGGCTGCGCCTGGCGCAGGACCTGCACGACGACATCGGCGCGCGGCTGCTGACGCTGATGTACAAGGCGCAGTCGCCCGAGATGGAAGAGTACGTGCGGCACACGCTGCAGGACCTGAAGACGCTGACGCGCGGGCTCGCCGCGCCGAACCACCCGCTGTCGCACGCCGCCGCCGAATGGAAGGCCGACCTGACGCAGCGGCTCACCGCGGCGCACATCGAACTCGGCTGGAACCTCACCTTCGACCGCGACATCTCGCTGACCGTCGTGCAGTGGTCGGCGCTGACGCGCGTGATGCGCGAGCTGGTGAGCAACGCGATCGCGCATGCGAAGGCGCGCCGCGTCGACATCGAGTTCCACCTGCTGCAGGACCGGCTGGAGCTGACGATCACCGACAACGGCATCGGCCACAGCCCGCAGGCCTGGGCCCACGGGCTCGGGCTGGGCGGCGTGCGCAAGCGGGTGAAGCAGCTGGGCGGCGAGGTCGAGTGGAAGGAAGCCGGCGCGGTCGGGATCCGCTGCCGGGTGACGATCAGGCAGCTGTCGGAGCGGCGCTGACACGGCCCCGCCGGGGTCGATATAATCGTTACATGAATCGTTTCATTGAAGACGACGATTCACGCACACCTGCCTCTAGGAAATCGAATTTCCACCTGAAAAGTATCGTTTCATGACGATCGCCGACCGCCTCGTCTCCACGCTGCGCACCTGGCAGCGGATGCCGGCCGGCCGCCTGCTGGAGCTGCTGCAGGTGAGCCGGCCGACGCTGATGCGCGCCGTGCGCGCCGCCGGGCCGGCCGTCATCGCCCGCGGCAGCGCACGCCGCACCGCCTATGCCGCACGCCGGGCACTGCGGGGTGACACGGCGCCCTTGCCGCTGTACCGCATCGACGCGCATGGCGACGCGGCCGAAGTCGCCCACCTGCACCTCACCTACCCCGACGGTTGCGCGGTGGACTTCCTCGAGCCGTTCGAATGGCCGATGGATGCCGACATGCAGGACGGCTGGTTCGACGGCATCCCCTACCCGCTGCAGGACCTGCGGCCRCAGGGCTTCCTCGGCCGGCAGTTCGCGCGCCAGCATGCGCCGCTGCTCGCGGTCGGCGAAGACCCGGCGCGCTGGTCCGATGACGATGCGCTGCACGCCTTGTCGCTGCTGGGCGCGGACCAGAGCGGCAACTTCATCCTGGGCGAAGCGGCCTTCCGGCTCTGGCAATCGAGGCAGGATCATGAACCCGCTCTGATCGCGGACGAGCAGGTGGAGCCCGCCTATGCGCAACTCGCGCAGCGCGCGATGACGGCGGGCGACGCCGGCTCGTCGGCCGGCGGCGAGTTCCCGAAGTTCACCGCCGTGCGACTGCTGGACGGCGTGCCGGCGCACGTCATCGTCAAGTTCTCAGGCTCCGACGATTCCGCGATCACGCAACGCTGGTCGGACCTGCTGGTGTGCGAGCACCTGGCGTCGACCGTGATCCCCTCGCACCTCGGGTTGGCCGCCGCGCGCTCGACGATCCACCGCGCCGGCAACCGGACCTGCCTCGAGGTCGTGCGCTTCGACCGGCATGGCCTGCTCGGGCGCTCGCCGCTGTGCTCCTGGTCGGCGCTGAGCGGTGCGATGTTCGGCCTGGCCGGCCGCCCGTGGACGGAGGCAGCGTCGCAGTTGCTAGCGCTCGGCTTCATCGATGCGCCAACGCACGACCAGATCGCGCGGCTCTGGCATTTCGGCCGGCTCACGGCCAATACCGACATGCACGAAGGCAATCTCTCGTTCGTGCCCGGGCTGAAGCTCTCGCCGACCTACGACGTGCTGCCGATGCTGTACGCGCCGGTGCGCGGCGTGGAGCTGCCCGAGAAGAACTTCGCACCCCCGCGCCCGCTGCCGTCGGAGCGCGAGGCCTGGCAACAGGCCGCCCAGGCGGCGATGGTGCTCTGGCAAGCGGCGGCCGACGACCCGCGCATCAGCACGGCATTCCGGCGCATCTGCGACGACAACGGCGCGATCGTCCGGCGGCTCGCGACCCAGGCCTAGCGTCCGCAGCGCCCCCCCGGGGCCGGGCCGCGGCATGCTGTGCTAGGGTGCAGCCTCATGACCGCCGATCACCCTGCGGAGCCCTTGCAGCACAACGAAGAACGCTTTCGCCTGCTTGTCGAGAGCGTGCGGGACTACGCCATCTTCATGCTCGACCCCGAGGGCCGGGTGGTCACCTGGAATGCCGGTGCCGAGCGCTTCAAGGGCTACCGCGCGCACGAGATCATCGGCCAGCACTTCTCGCGCTTCTACCCGCCCGAGGCGCTGGCGCGCGGCCTGCCCGCGCACGAGCTCGAGGTGGCCCAGGCGACCGGGACCTTCGAGGACGAAGGCTGGCGCGTTTGCCAGGACGGCTCGCAGTTCTGGGCCAACGTCGTGATCACCGCGATGCGCGCCCCCGACGGACAGCTGCTCGGCTTCGCCAAGGTCACGCGCGACCTGACGCAGCGGCGCCATCATGAAGAAGCGCTGCGCCGCAGCGAAGAGCGGTTCCGGCTGCTGGTCGAAGGCGTGTCCGACTACGCGATCTTCATGCTCGACCCCAACGGCCGGATCGCGACCTGGAACGTCGGTGCCGAGCGCATCAAGGGCTACACCGCCGCCGACATCATCGGCCGGCACTTCTCGATCTTCTACCCGCGCGAGGCGCGGGAGAGCGGCTGGCCCGACCACGAACTGCAGGTGGCTGCCGAGAAGGGCAGCTTCGTCGACGAAGGATGGCGGGTGCGCAAGGACGGCTCGATGCTGTGGGCCAACGTCACGATCACCGCGCTGCGCCATGAAGACGGCCGGCTGCTCGGCTTCGCCAAGCTGACCCGCGACCTCACCGAGCGCCGGCAGGCCGAGGCCGCCGAGCTCGCCAGCCGCCAGCGCGACGAACTGCTGCAGGCCGAGCGCAGCGCCCGCATGGAGGCGCAGCGCGCGACGCGCATGAAGGACGAGTTCCTCGCGACGCTGTCGCACGAGCTGCGCACGCCGCTCAGCGCCATCCTCGGCTGGACGCAGGTGCTGCGCCGCGCCGGTCAGGCCGACAAGCCGGTGGACCTGGAGCGCGCCATCGACGTGATCGATCGCAATGCCCGGGCCCAGGTCAAGCTGATCGACGACCTGCTCGACCTGAGCCGGATCATGGCCGGCAAGGTCCGGCTCGATGTGCAGCCGATCACGCTGCTGGAGGTGGTGCAGGCGGCCGTCGATTCGGCGCTGCCGTCGGCCGAGGCCAAGGGCCTGCGCCTGACGAGCCGCCTGGACCCGGGCGCATCGACCGTGCAGGGCGACAGCGGCCGCCTGCAGCAGGTGGTGTGGAACCTGCTCACCAATGCCATCAAGTTCACGCCGAAGGGCGGGCAGGTGCAGGTGACGCTGCAGCGCATCGGCCCGCGCCTCGAGCTGAGCATCAGCGACAGCGGCATCGGCATTCCGGCGAGCTACCTGCCGCACGTGTTCGACCGCTTCTCGCAGCAGGACAGCTCGACGACGCGGGCGTTCGGCGGCCTGGGCCTGGGGCTCGCGATCTGCAGGCAGCTGGTGGAGCTGCACGGCGGCTCGATCAGGGTGAGCAGCGCGGGCGAAGGCCACGGAGCGACCTTCGTGGTCGAGCTGCCGGTCTCGCAGGAGCCGCAGCAGGCCGAGGCGGCGCAGTCCGGGTCGCCGGACGGGGCCGGGGCCGTGGACCTGCCGCCGCTGCCCCGGCTCGGCGGCGTGCACGTCTTCATCGTCGACGACGAACCCGATGCGCGCGAGTTGCTGCGGCGCATGTTCGAGAACCAGGGCGCCCAGGTGACCGCGTTCGCGTCGGCACAGGAGGCGCTCGCGGCCGTGCTGCCGGCCCGGCCGGACCTGATCGTCAGCGACATCGGCATGCCCGAGATGGACGGCTACCAGTTCATGCGGGCGCTGCGCGCCGACGAGAGCCGCGACGAGCGCATCCCGGCGGTGGCGCTGACCGCCTTCGCGCGCGCCGAGGACCGCAAGAAATCGCTGCTCGCCGGCTACCAGGCCCACCTGGCCAAGCCGTTCGACATGGCCGAGCTGATCCTGACGGCGGCGGGGCTGCTGGGGCGCTGAGGCGCCCGCGCCGGGGAGGAGTCACCCCGCATCGCATTCAGCCAAAGCCCCAGGTGTAGGATCCCCCGCTTCCTCCACCTGCCCTGCCCCACCATGTCCGTCTACGACCGCCTGAAAGCCCTCGGCATCGAACTGCCGTCGGTGTCCGCCCCCGCTGCCGCCTACGTGCCCTTCGTGCGCACCGGCAACCTCGTGTTCCTGTCCGGGCACATCGCCAAGCGCGACGGCAAGCCCTGGATCGGCAAGCTCGGCCTCGACACCGACACCGCCACCGGCAAGCTCGCCGCGCGCGCGATCGCGATCGACCTGCTGGGCACGCTGCAGGCGGCCGTCGGCGGCGACCTGAACAAGGTCGAGCGCATCGTCAAGGTGATGAGCCTCGTCAACAGCACCGGCGAGTTCACCGAGCAGCACCTGGTGACCAACGGCTGCTCGGAGCTGCTGGCCGAGGTATTCGGTGCCGACAAGGGCGCGCACGCACGCAGCGCGTTCGGCGTGGCCCAGGTGCCGATGGGCGCCTGCGTCGAGATCGAGTTGATCGCGCAGGTGGCCTGAACGATGGCCACTTTCAAGTTCGGCGCCACGCAGCGCCTGTACGCCGTCGCGCTGCTGTGCCTGGCCGCCGTCGGTATCGCGCTGTTCTCGCAGTACGTCTTCGACATGCGCCCGTGCCCGTGGTGCATCCTGCAGCGCCTGCTGTTCACGCTGATCGCGGTGCTGTGCATCGTCGCCGCGTGGCTGCGCGGCGGGCCGCGCGTCGCGCTCGGCGGCATCTCGGTGCTGCTGGCTGCCTGCGGGATCGCGGCAGCGCTGTACCAGAACCTGGTGGCCGCGAAATCGACCTCGTGCAACCTGACCTTCGCCGACAAGATCATCAGCGGCATCGGCGTCGACAAGCTGCTGCCGTCGGTGTTCCAGGTGACCGGCAGCTGCGCCGAGGCAGCGGTCTCGATCATCGGCGTGCCCTACGAGTTCTGGAGCCTCGCGGTGTTCGGCGTGGCGGGGCTGCTGGTGCTGTCGGCGCTGCGCGGGCGCTGATCACCCTGGCCGCGGGTCAATCGCCGATGGCGCCCGCGGCCATCGAGGGCTAAGCTCACAGCATCGTCCGCTACCGGAGCACGATCATGATGTGGCACTGGAACTCGTGGTGGGAGCCGCGCCAGGACAACCCCACCGCCACCGAGCCCCCGGCTTGGCACGGCCCGTGGGGCGTGGAGCAGATGGCCGCCTGGCAGGCGCGCAGCTGGGAGCACATGGTGAGCGCGAGCCGCTCGATGTGGAGCTTCTGGCTCGGTGCGATGCCGGTGCCCACCTTCCCGGCGATCGGGCAGCTGACGCCGCCGACACCGCCGCAGGAGGTGCAGCCGGAACCACCGGCCGCCGCCGAGGCGAAGGCCCCACGCAAATCACCGCCGCGCAAGCGGACTGCACACCCTGACGGGCGACACGCGCAGCAGGCGCGCCACCGGTGAGCATGCCGCCCGGCCGCTGAGCCGGGCGCGCCATCAACCTGGCATCAGCCCGCCAGCACCCGCTGCGCCTTCATCCCCGCATCCAGCACCTTCCCCTTGCGCGCCCGCTTGCCGCCATAGACGGCGAGCGACGCTCCCTTCAGGTCTTCCTCCTTCGGCTTGCCGCCGCGGCCCAGGCCGAGCACCTTCAGCGCGGCCGCGCAGGTCGCGGTGGAGACCAGCGGATCCTTCGCATCCACTTCCATCAGCGTCAGCCCGCGGCCGCCGTTGGCCTGCAGCTTCAGCTCGTCGAGCGGGAACACCAGCAGCCGGCCGCTCAAGCTCAGGCACGCCACCTGCGTGTGCGCTGCCGCCAGCGGCACCGGCGGCAGCAGCTTGTCGCCCTCGTCCAGCGTCACGAAGCTCTTGCCGCCGCGCTGCCGGCTGACCATGTCCGACACCTGCGCCAGCAGCCCGAAGCCGCCGGTGTTCGACAGCAGCAGCTTCGTGTCGGCACTCGCCGCGAAGTAGTGCAGCGGCTGCGTGCCGCTTTCCAGGTCGACCAGCGTCGTGATCGGCTGGCCGTCGCCGCGCCCGCCCGGCAGCAGGCTGGTCGCGATCGAGTAGACCCGCCCGTTGCTGCCGAACACCAGCAGCGTGTCGACGCTGCGGCACGGGAAGGTGCCGTACAGCCCGTCGCCGGCCTTGAAGGCAAGCGCCGCCGGGTCGACCTCGTGCCCCTTCAGCGCGCGCGCCCAGCCCTTCAGGCTGACCACCACGGTGACCGGCTCGTCGAGCACCTTCACCTCCAGCACGGTGCGCTTGCCGGCCTGGATCAGCGTGCGGCGGTCGTCGCCGTACTGCTTCGCATCGGCCTCGATCTCCTTGACCATCGTGCGGCGCAGCGCCGCCGGGCTGCCGAGGATCTCCTGCAGCTTGTCGCGGTCGGTGCGCAGCTCGCCCAGTTCCTGCTCGATCTTGATCGCCTCCAGCCGCGCCAGCTGGCGCAGCCGGATCTCGAGGATGTCGTCGGCCTGGCGCTCGCTCAGCTTGAAGCGCTCGATCAGCGCCGCCTTCGGCTCGTCCGAGTGCCGGATGATGCGGATCACCTCGTCGATGTTCAGCAGCACCAGCTGCCGGCCCTCGAGCACGTGGATGCGCTCCAGCACCTTGTCGAGCCGGAACTGCGTGCGCCGCTGCACCGTCTGCTGG
>NZ_JBFUFQ010000259.1:0-7649 GCF_056403355.1 Rhizobacter sp. P2_H3
CTCCAGCGGGGCGCGCACCAGCCCGGCGTGCTCGTAGCGCAGGTTCTCGTACAGCTCCGACGCGGCCGGGCAGTCTTCCAGGATCAACTGCAAGGCCGTGCCCGGCTCGACGCGTTCGAGCGCGCGGCTCAGCTGCTGCACGACGGTGCGGTACTGGTGGGCATCGATCTCGGCCGGGCTCGCTTCCATGCGCTGAACCAGGCGCGCCAGCGCGTGCACGACATCGAGGTCGCTGACACTGCGTTGCTGGGATTGGGTGGTTTTCATGCGTTTCCTTCCGGGAGGGCGGCGCCGTGGCTGCCCCGTACGCAGGAAGTGGGGATGCTTGATCGGCTTGCAAGACCTGCCGCGGGCTCACCCTTCAGTACGCGGTGGTACTGCCCCGAAGGGAGGAGGGCACGCGCACCGGCGGCGCCGACAGTGGAGGCCCGCCACCGGAGACCTCCATGCTTCAGACGACGATCGCACCGCGGGTGATGCCCACCCCGCCCCTGCCGACAGGCCCGCGCGGCCTGGATGCGCTGCACGACCGGGCCTTCATCGACCTGCTGCGCGGCTACCGCTGCCATGGCGGGCTGGCGCGCGAATCGCAGTTGCCGGGGCGGTGTGGGGTGCTGGCGGGGGCCCGGGCGATCCGCTTCGAGTGGAACGGCGTGGGATGGCTGCCGCTGTTCCAGTTCGAGCAGGGCACGCTGGCGTTGCGCGAGGCGCCCCGGAGGGTGATCGCCGAGCTGTCGCCGGCGTTCGACGGCTGGAGCATGGCGACCTGGTTTGCCGAACCGAACAGCTGGCTGGATGGCGCGCGGCCGGTCGAGCGGTTGTATGCGGACCTGGCGGCGGTTCTGGAGGCGGCGCGGGTCGACCGGTTCATCGTGGCGGGGCGAATCGGGCCTGAGTTTGTCAACAATAGTTAGCCAGCACCTGCTGGCGGCCAACCGGGGTTGCTCCGTCATCTTGCATCGCCTCTAATCCATTCGCCGCGCGATCCGTCCCCAGCAGTCCCCAGAGATTGACGATACGGCGAGTCGAGAGAGGCCGGTCGCGCCCGCGGGTGCAGGGCGCAAGGCGAAAGTGAATGATGATGAAGATTGCGGCGATATTCTCTTGTGCCGTTGCTTGTTTTTTTGCAAGCGGTGCCCCCCAGGCGGCACCGAGATACTATCCCCAGACGGTGCCTCAGATTGATGCGAAGCTGTTCGATAATCCAGGATATTCGAGGTTCAAGATCAGTGTTTCGCTGAACGACACCAAGACAGACGGTGATGTGATTGTCGGAAACGTGATCGTCTGCTCTGACAAGGCGTGCTATCGACCTGACATGCCCAACAAGAGAATTGGGCTGTACAACACAAGCAGCGGCAAGGCCGAACTGATCTACGAAGTTCGTCTCCCTGACGATGAAATCAAGAGCGTTCATTTCGATGAGGTGGCGGGGGGGAAGGTTGTTGTTGGTGATCTGAATCTGAGTACAACCTTGAAGCTGGACTCGGGGAGGGCGCAAGGCGGAGAGATTCTTGTATTGGTCAAAAAGAAACAAGGCGGGAATAGGGTGGTTTATTACCCTGAGTCTTCGGCCGTCGGTTTTTATCACCCAGAGATAAATTCGGTTTACTACAATCCAGCATTCGCAGCCGCAGTGAAGCTGAAAATGGGCGTTGAGTGGGATATCGCGGCGCGGGCGCTTGCAGCACCGCAGATATTCCTTCCGAGTGTGCACAATACTGGTGATATTTATCCGATGGTTGATATATATCMGGAGGTTGCTTTCATGGGCAGGAGTTCGCTTTTCGTAAGGCCATTAAGGAAGCCCGCTGATGCCTCCGCAGTAAGTGGTCAGAACTCAAGTTTCGAGCCCATTCGAAAGAGTGTGAAGAAGACTGGGTTGTTTCGATTTAACGAAGAAGAGAGTCAACTCAAGTCGCAGGAAAGTGTCTCAAGTGCGTCCACTGCTTCATGGGTGGCGAATTGCGTGGCATCCATTTCTCAATACCTTCCCACCATAACATCATCGATGACGTCGACAGGCGCGGTGTACTTCAGGAAATGCGAGGAGATCCCGCCCTATGTGCACATTGCAATTGGGGACAATTCCGATGCTCGCGAGATTGTTGGAATAGTGTATGACTCACTGGATTCAACTGGCTTGCTGGCTCTTCAGAAAATAGAAACATTTTCGGGGAACTCTCAGATCCTGATCAATGGATTTTCGTGGGTGGGAGATCGAGGCAAAGGCCCGGGAACTGGCCTTGCCAGAGGGTTCGTGCAAAGGGACTCCAAGGTGCTGGGAAGCAACAGGGAAAATGGAGGTAATTCAGGAGCACCCGGCTTGAACCAATTGGCGGTTCTGATTCAGCCTGGCACACTGCCGAAATGGAAGGAGGCCATCAATGGTCCCTTGTGGACGAACGGTGTGGATGGCGTCTCGGTTCCCTACAGCGTCGTCAGTTCATCGACTTCCATCATCAAGAATGGCGTTTGCACCACTGATTCCGATATAAATAGATGGTCGGCTTTTGGCGTGACTCCCGACAACAAGATGATCTTCATGTCTTCCACCTCAGACGGGAGCGCATCTGCCGCAGAATTGTGCGAGGTTTTTCGAGCATTTGGTGCCACCCATGCGCTCCGGATGGATGGAAATTCCGCGGCAGGCATGACGATTGATGGAAGTCGGGTCAACCCATTGAGTGGTGTCGATAAGATTATCTATGACGAATCCAGGTATGTGGCCTACGGATTGGGAATGGCATTCATCAACGGGGCCGCGGCTCCCGCGACCCCGGTGATTGGCGGACGAAAATCCATTCCCAGCAATCCTTGCAAGGTGGATCCGACAAGATGCCAGTGATGGGTTGATGCCGTCGATTACGTTGCTCACTCCTGTCACCTGGTGGGCAACGGGTTGATCGGAAACAGGTGGCTGGTGCCGGTGCTGGTGGTCGAGAAGTGGCAGCCGAAGCAGCCCATCGAGGCCGACTTGTTCGGGATCACCACCTGGTGGTAGGTCTCCATCGTGGTGTTGGCCAGCAGCAGCGAGCCGCGCAGCGCCGGGGCCGTGGGGCCTGAGGGGATCGAGCCGTCGCTCGTCCACACGGCGCCCACCTGCGTGTAGTTGGCCCGCACGTCGCCCACCAGGCCGAGCATCACCAGGATGTCGAGGTTCAGCGAGATCAGCTGGCTGTTGTTGACGGCCGAGGCGGCGGTGGGCGCATTGCCCCACGGATTGACGCGGTAGACGTTGTTCTGGCGGATCGTGTTGCCGCTGGTCGCGACAACGTTGCCGGTGGTGGAATCGATCGTCATCTGCGGCACAAGGGCACCGCTCTGCGCGCCGCCGCTGGCCATGAACGACCAGGTGCCGGTCGAGTTGTACGGCACCTGCACGGTGGTGCCGAACAGGGTGTTGAAGTAGAACGCGTTGTTGGGCGCGTTGTTGCGGTGCTCGAAGGTGGCCCACACCATCTCGGGATGGCCCTGCACCGCGCCGACGATGTGGATGCCCACCAGGGCCAGCGTCTTCGCGACCGTGGGCGATTGCTTGTTGATCGTCCACAGCGTGGTGCTCGTCTTCACGTAGTTGGGCACCGTCGCGTCGATGGTCACGTAGTCGGCCGGGTTGGGGACGGTGGCGGCATCGACCCAGGCCGTCTTCAGCTCCAGCCCGAGCGCGTTGGCATCGGGCAGCGAGCTGCCCTGGCTCGATGCATAGCTCACCACCGGGGCGAGCCCCGCAGGCGTGTTGGGGAAGGGCGCGGTGGCGGGGATCACCTTGTTCGACACCGCGGTGTTGAACCACGCGTAGACGTCATTGGCGTGCACGCCGAAATAGATCAGCGAGCCGTTCATCGACAGCACCGTGTCGCCGCCACCGGCCTGGCCGCCGGGCTGGATGCTCTGCGTCTTGGTGCCGCGCACCGCGAAGCTGTGGCGCGCGACGCCGGCGGTGTTGGGGATGTAGTGGCCGCCCTGGGCGTCGAAGTTGATGTCGAAGAAGACCGGCGACTCGAGCACGATGCCCCCGGCCGCCGGCGACGAGATCCACAGGAACATCTGGTGCGCCCACTTGTAGAAGTCGCAGGTGGTGTTCTGCGCTGGGAAGCCGATGCTGTTGGCGAAGGTGACGAACCCGCCCTTGCTGACGCGGCCGGAGACGAACCAGTTGCTGAGCTCCTTGGGTGACACCGAGCAGGCGGCGTTGGTGTATTGCAGGTTGGCGGGGAAGGCCTGGACTTGGGTCGGCACCTGGGCGTGGGCCGGGCTGAAGGTGGCGGCCGCGAGCGTGGCGGCGGCGAGCAGTGGGCGGGTGATGCGCATGGGGGGCTCCCTGGGGTGGGTGCCGCCCTGGGCGGTACTGCTGGCCGTCGGGCTGGCGTGATGTGGATCAGACCAGCGGGGCGGGGGTGGGGGAATCAGCTCCGGGCTGATTTGTTGAGGGTGAAATGCTTAGAGCAAGCATCAAACCTTGGTGGGGAGTGACCGAGGTTTCAGAACGCGCTGTTACAGTTGTGCGTTCAGGCTGGATTCGTACTCTCAGCACATGAGACGGGCGATCCTTCTCGCGTGTAGTGGGACACCGGTCCCAACGCCACAACCGCCTTGCTCGCAATTGAGCATCCGGCCTCCAACGACGACTAGCACGCTGCGGGGGGAGTGAGGATGTGGCACGACATTGAGGCCGAGGTTGATTTGCTCAACTTCGGTCTAGTAGCCGACGCGGCAGCGACTCTTATACGAGACGCTGGGGGCACACCACTGACCATCGGTATATCCGGCGGGTGGGGGGCAGGCAAGTCGACGCTGGTCAAACTTGTTCGCGCACACTTGGAGGCAAGCACCAAGAAGGATGGAAAGCAGTCTTCGTACATCCTGATGGAGTTCAACGCGTGGCTCTATCAAGGCTACGAAGATGCCCGACAAGCTCTTCTTCAAGCGGTTTCCGACCGTCTCGTCGAAGAGGCCAGGACGCGCAAAACCTTCATCGACAAGTCGCTGGACTTTGCCAAGCGCGTCAAGCTTCTCAAGGCTGGTCGACTGGTCGCACCCGTTCTCGCGCATGTGGCGGTCGGCACCGTCGCCGCCGGGCCTCTGGGGGCGCTGTTCGGTGCCGTTAGCGGTTTGGTTCAGGGTCTGAGCGATGAAGAGAAGCGTGCCGAAGGCCTCAGTGCCGTGCAGGAGGCGTATTCCGAGCTGAGCCCCGAACTCAAGGACATCATCGGAGAGAAGAAGGAAGCCTCGCTGCCCAAGGAAATCGAGGGCCTTCGCAAAGCGTTTGTGGAGTTGCTGGAGAAGTTCGACGTTCACCTAGTGGTTTTTGTCGACGACCTTGATCGCTGCCTTCCGACGACCGCCATCGGAACTCTGGAGGCAATGCGGCTTCTGCTGCACGTGAAGCGGACGGCCTTCTTGATTGCCGCTGACGAAAGCATGATCCGTGGCGCTGTCCGGGCGCACTTCAAGGGCGTCGACATTGAGGAAGGCCTGGTCACCAGCTACTTCGACAAGCTTATCCAGATACCGTTGCGGGTACCAAGGCTCGGCGTGAGCGAGGTGAAGGCATATCTAACCTTGCTCCTCACCGACTTGGCCGTCCGGCAAGGGCGGCTGTCGGCCGAAGTGCAGGCGAAAGGGCAGGCCGCCGTTCTTGATCGCCTCAAGAAGTCCTGGGAGAAAGGGATAACTCGGGAGTTCCTCGACGAGGCGTTCGACGCAGAGAAGGCGGGGATCGCCAAGGAACTCGACATCGCCGACCAGCTTGCGCCGCTGCTGGTCACGTCAGCCGAGATTGCTGGCAACCCGCGCCTCATCAAGCGCTTCCTCAACAACCTCATGATTCGGCAAACTGTCGCCACCGCGATGGAGATGCCTCTGGCGTTGCAGGAGCTGGTGAAGGTCCAGCTCTTCGAGCGATGTGCCTCGAGCGCTGCGTTTGAGTTCTTGGCCAAGTCGGTCGCCTCAAGTTCCGACGGGAAGGCGACCTTCCTGATTGAGGTAGAGAAGGCGGCCCAATCCGCCGAGAAGTACGAGCCGCCACATCCCTCCTGGACGGGTGATTTCTACGAGCAGTGGGTCAGGCTGAACCCGCAGCTCGCAGCCAAGGATTTGCGCCCAATACTCCATCTCAGTCGAGACCGCAGCTTGGGTCTTGCTGCATACGACGAGTTGTCCGCTGAGGCCAAGAAGGCACTGGAGGCCACCATGGAGGCCACCGAGGTGTCGAAGCTCTTAGTGGCTCGATTGGCATCTCTAGGGGAGGGCGACGTCTCCCGAATTCTGAATCGGGCCATCCGCAAGGCCAGGGAGGACCAGTGGCAGGAAGAAGACATCGTCCGATGCCTCAACTGCACAGGAGCGCACCCCCAACTGGGGTTGCAGCTCGCCTCCGTACTTTCCGAAGTTCCAGGAAACAAGCGCCACCTAGCCCTCATGCCGTTGCTCCAGCCTCTGGGCTGGGCTCAGCCGGTTCTGAGTGGGTGGGCGAACGACCCAGAGACTCTGACCAGATCTCGCCAATACCTTCAGAAGAAGGCAGGTAAGTAGTGGGCACGTCGACATCGAGCGCTGGTCCTGGAGCCGGTGTGAGTCTTGATCCGCCGTGGCTCGATGACGTCGCTCGAGAAGTTGGCGGAGGGAGTTCGATCCAATCTGGTGACGCGGACCCCTTTGTCTCGCCCGGTGGCGCTCCCGGCGTGGCGCCGCCGGCTCGTTACGGCGACGCCCGACGGGAGCTGGGGAAGTACCTCAAGAACGGCGACACGCATCATCTTCGCAAGGCCTTGGCTCACTACTCTAGTCGCGGAAGTGGTGGAGCGAAGGCTGCGGCCAGCCGAATGCGGGCTTCTACGCGAGCAGGGGCCACGCTCTTCTCATTCCTCAATGCAGTCAGCCAAGGCTCTTCTGCCGAGGCTCGCCGGTGGGTGGACGACCTGCGAGCCAGCAATCCGTCTGCAGAAGACGTGGTGGACGCCATCGTCCGTGAGTTGGCGCCTGCAGGCGGAAGTGCTGACGAAGAGTCGTTCCGCGACGCCATGGCATTGGCACTGTCTGAACTGGTCAGGGACGATCCGAGCATCGACCCTTTGGCCATGGGAATCGACGACATTTGGGAGTTGATGAAGGGCTACCTCGCGACCGAAGCAGCCAATCGGCTGWGCTTCGACCTGGGGCCAATCTTCGAGAGTGCGCAGCTCGACCCGAGAACTGTGGTGATCCGCGAACGGGAGGTGCGACGCTTCATCAAGAACGAGATGGGCCTGCATGTCGACCTGCTGCGCGGCACGAACGCGAATCCAACTCGAGGTCAACTCGATTCAATTCTTCAAGAGGCATTGAAGATGACGTTCGAGCTGTTCGAGGCCGACCTATGAACAAGGTTTTCTGTGCGCCGAAGGACCTAATTCCAGAGTTCCGTCGCGGTGACGTCACGTACTTCTCGATGTATGGGCACGACGGACTTTCCGATGTCAGCACGGTGGGTGCCTCGCTCATTGACGACATCAAGCGCGCAGGCGTTAAGCCCAGTGCGAGGAGCTGGGACTTCTTGACTTTAGCCCTTGCGGTCAACGCTGCTGACCACGCGGTGGAGCGCAATGTCTCTTCCGACGGCTGGACTCGAGTCATTGAGCTGGACCTGGCCCTCTTTGATCCTGAGC
>NZ_JBFUFQ010000260.1:0-7645 GCF_056403355.1 Rhizobacter sp. P2_H3
TCGCTAGACTGCGCGCACCGCAGCGGCAGACCACTGCCGCGCGGGTTGCCAGCGCCCCACTGGGCCGAAGGCGACACAACACCTGACCCCGTCATTGGATTGCGCCGGTCGACGACCGTGCGCTGGAGGACTGTCTTGGAACTGATCTTGGTTGCGTCGCGGCGTGCCCGCGGCTTGGTGGTGTCGTGCCTGGGTGCGCTGGCGTTGGCTGGCCTGTCGCCGGGTGCATCGGCTCAGCTGGTGGTCGGCAATGGCGGCCAGCCGGGCTATCAGCATTCGATCGCCGTGCCGCCGGGCGTGGCCGGCATGACGCCGAGCATCAGCCTGGCCTATGGCGGCGAAGGCAGCGGGCCGCTCGGGCACGGGTGGTCTCTGCAAGGCATCTCGGCCATCGCGCGCTGCGCCGACAACCTGTCCACCGACGGGCGTGTGCGAGGCGTCGACAACAGCGCGGCCGACAAGCTGTGCCTGGATGGCCAGCGCCTGATCCAGACCGATGCGGCGGGCGTTCCGCTGCCGTTCCCGCAGACCAACGACAGCGCCGGCGGCAGCGGCCTGCTGCGCGAGTACCGCACCGAGAAGGACACGTATGCGCGCATTCGCGCCTACGGCACAGGGGCTGGTTCACCGACGTACTTCAAGGTGTGGACCAAGGACGGCCRCATCCACGAATACGGCACCGACCCCGACGCCAACGCGACGGCCGATGCCGCCGTGACCGCGCAGGCCAGCGGCGTCATCACCACCTGGCTGATCAGTCGCAGCAGCGACCTGAAGGGCAACTACATCGACTTCCAGTACCAGCAACGCGGCGTTGCCTGGGGCAGCGCGACCCAGGGCAGCGTCATCCCGGGCCACGACTGGAGCTTGCGCGAGATCCGCTACACCGGCAGCGCCACCCAGGCGCCGGCCCACAAGATCGTCTTCAGCTACGTCGACCTGCCGGCGACTGCTCCCGCGGGCAAGTCGCACGACCGCCGCGAGGCCTGGGTGGCCGGCAGCAAGCAGCTCAACCTCCAGCAGCTCGTGCAGGTGCAGACCTTCTCGAATGTCGATGTCTCGCCGCTCAAGATCAAGACGGTGCGGCTTGCCTACGACAACGGCCCGGTGACCAACCGCAGCCGGCTCGTGCGCATCACCGAATGCCTGGGCGTGGCCGAGTCGCCGTGCCTGCCGCCGACCACCTTCGACTACGCGCCCGGCGGCGGCGAGGCCTACCAGCGCAACGCGGCATTCGCCGCCAGCGCGATGGCGACGCTGACGATGCAGAGCACGGTGATCGGGCTGGGCGCGAAGCGCTATTCGAACGCCGGCGTCATCACCGCCGACTTCGACGGCGACGGCAAGACCGACATCATCCGCTGGTCGGACAACCCGGCGCTGAACCAGCTCTACCTCAGCAACGGCGACGGCACGTTCCGGCAGGCCGGCAACTTCAACCTGATCGGCGCGGACCAGTGGCTCTTCCACAGCAACGGCTGCTTCAGCACGCGGGTGGCCGATTTCAATGGCGACGGGCTGCCGGACCTGCTGCGGTTCCGCGACCGCTACGAGACCACGTCGGTGAACACCACCACGGCGTGCGCGGGCAGCGGCAGCGAGCTGTACCTCAACAACGGCGACGGCACGTTCCAGCGCAAGGCCATCACCGGCGTGACGCTGCTGGAGCATGCCAGCCAGGACAGCTACATCACGAGCCATGGCGAGATCCAGGACGGCTTCGGCTGGACCTCCGGCTACACCTTCTACCTGCTGGACATCGACAACGACGGCCTGATGGATATCGTCACGGCCTACTTGCCGAACCAGGGCGTGACGCTTGCACCCTCCAACGACCCGTGCGTGGCCGAGGTGTGCACGCAGGTGTTCAAGGGCGACGGGCAGGGCGGCTTCGTCGAGCAGCCCACCAACGTGACCCACCAGAACCTCTACGCGCGACCGCAGGGGCCGTATGCGCTGGGGCAGCCTTCCAACGTGATCGACCTGGACAGCGACGGCAACCTCGACCTCGCACGCGCCGGGCTGCTGGGCACGGGGGCGAATCTGCAGCCGCCGGCGACCGCCTGGCGCTCGCTCGGTGACTTCTCGTTCGTGCCGATGACCGGGAGCGGTCTCGGCAGCGGTGTCGGCAGCGGCTGCCAATCACCGCTGGACTTCAACGGCGATGGCCGCGTGGACTGTCTGGCCAGCGTCTCCGACGGCGGTGGCCACCTGCTGCGAGAGAGCAACTACAACCTGGGTTCCGAATCGCTGGTCACGACCTCGTCGCAGCTCGGCTACACCACGCACACGGCCGACATCGTCTTCGCGGACGTCAACCGCGATGGCCGCGACGACATCATCCGCTGGGCCGACGATCCCACGCAGAACAAGATCTACCTGAGCAACGGCGACGGCACCTACCGCCAGTCGACCGGCTTCAACCTCAAGACGGCCAACGACCTGCTGCAGCGCAGCGACAGCGCGGCCGCCTTCGTCACCGGGAMCTTCACCGGCCGGGGCGACGTGGAGATCCTGCGGATGCTGGGATCGCCGACGCCGGGCGACGGCACCAGCAACCAGCTGTACGTCCGCCAGGGTTCCACGCTGCCGCCGGACCTGCTGGTGGGTGTGACCTCGCCCCGCAACCTGCGAACCACGCTGACCTGGGTGCCGTTGGCCAACTCCACCAGTGGCGCACTCGGCCCGCGGTACACGAGCGACCGCGGCACGGCGAACGCGGCGGTGTTCCCGCTGTACGACAGCATCGATTCGTCGTACGTCGTCGCCACCGTCACGCGCGACAGCGGCGTCGGCAGCGGCCAGGTGATCGAGGAGTTCAGCTACCGCGGCCTCAAGCTGGCCCACGACGGGTATGGCCCGCGCGGCTTCCGCGAGGTGCGCCGCCAGCGGCAGGCGCCCGACGGCACGGTGCTGACGCAGGTACTGCAACAGCAGCAACGCCATCCCTACATTGGGCTGCCGGTGCGCAGCGAGACCTGGCGCAGCACACTCGACCAGGCGTCGGGGCTGGTGCTGTCCAGCGAAGTCAACGTGCATTGCGAGAGATCCGCCGGCGCAACTGCCGAAGCGAACGCCACGGCGGACGCACCGTGCCCGCTGGCGGCCGGCACGCGGATCCTGCGGCCCTATCTCTACAAGACCACCAAGACCGGCAAGGAGCCGGCCACCGGGGAGGCGTTGCCGGTCACCACGACCACCAACCGCTTCAACGACAACGGCGACCCGACGCAGGTGGACACGCTGACGAGCGGCAACGCGGCCGGTGTGGCGCAGACCGTCACGTCGACGGCGAAGTACGTCTATGCGGCCGACAACATCGCCGGGGACAACTGGTTGCTCGGCCGCCGTCAGGGCAGCACGCAGACGAATGTGGCGCCGAACAGCCTGGCGGCGGTCGGTGCGAGCGCTGGAACGGCAGCCGGTGCGAGCGCCACGCGCGGCACCGCGCCGGCGGCCGCGCTGAGCGCACCAGCCTTTGCGACCACGCAGATCGGGCAGAGCAGCGGCGCCACGGCGACGCTGAGCAACACCGGCGGCGTGGCGATGAACCTGACGGTGCCGACCGCTGCGGCGGTGTCGTCGGCATCGGGCAGCGAGTTCGGCTTTGCGGGCACGACCTGCGGTGCGAGCCTGGCGGCGGGTGCCTCGTGCACGGTGACCGTGAGCTTCACGCCAACGGCGGCCGGTGCGCGCAGTGGCGGGTTGAACGTCAACACCGAGCTGGGCGTGAAGTCGGCGGTGCTGTCGGGCACGGGGCAGGCGCCCTCGGGCAGCCTGAGCGCCATCGACTTCGGCAGCGTGGCCGTCGGCAGCGCGCCGACACTGACTTCGACGCTCGCTAACACCGGCGTCGGCCCGCTGAGCATGACGGTGCCGGCAGCGGCATCGGTCAGCGGTACCGACTTCGGTTTTGTCTCGACGACCTGCGGTAGCTCGCTGGCGGTGGGCGGCAACTGTGCAATCACCGTGCGCTTCCAGCCGACAGCCAACGCGGCACGCAGCGGCAGCGTGAGCATCGGCACGGGGGCGGGGACGCTGTCTGCGGCCCTGAACGGCACGGGCCTGCAATCGGTGATCGCGGTGACTGGCAATGGCGCCGCTGGCCTGACGGCGCAGAAGGGCGGTGCAGCGGGTAGCGGCACGGTGACCTTCACGAACAGCGGCAACCAGGCGGCGACGCTCACGATGTCGGGCCTGAGCGCACCTTACTCGGTGAGCCCGGCAAGCTGCGCGGCGCCTGCGGGAGGTACCTGCGCCGTGACGGTGTCGATGGCTACGAGTGGCGCGCTTGGCGCGCAAGGCAGCCAGATCCTGGTGGCCACGGGTGGCACGACCGGTGCGGTGTCGGCCGCCGTCGCGGGCACGGTGTACGGCTCGAATGTCTATCTTTCGGCTAACAACGCCTCGGCGCTCAGTGCATCGAAGGGCGGCGCTTCCGCGAGTGGCACTGTGAGCTTCTTCAACAGCGGCAACCAGGCCGCCACGTTGACGATGTCCGGTCTCAGCGGCGCGTACTCGGTGGCCCCTGGCAGCTGCAACATCGATCCGGGCACGGCGTGCACGGTGACGGTCACGATGAGTTCGGCCGGCCCCATCGGCTCGCAAGGTGCCCAGACGTTGATCGCCACGGGCAGCACCAACGGAGCTGCATCGGCGGCGGTATCGGGCACGGTGACGGGCTCAGTCTCGACGCTCGCGATCAACAGCCTGGCCTATGGCACGGTGAACCAGAACTCGGCGGCGCCGCAGAACATCATCAGCTGGCGCAACGACGGCAACGTGCCGATGACGTTGACCGGGCTGTCGAACCTGCCCGCCGTGCTGAGCTTGGGCGTCAACAGCTGTACCAACGTGGCGCCGGGCCTCACCTGCAACATGGTGGTGCAGTTGGCCACGGGCACGCTGACGAGCTTCAACCAGACGGTGAGCACGGTGGGCGCGACGGTGAACGGTTCAGTCACCGCGAGCGGCACGGTGCAGACCGTTCCCGGGGCGCTGTTCAACCTGAGCACGGCGGCGACGTCAACGACCACGTACACGACGATCACGCTGACGGTGGCCAACCCGTACAGCGCGGCGCAGACGATCACGGCGGCGACCCAGAGCGATGCGGGCACGCCTGGCACGAGCACCTGCACCGTGGGCGGCAGCRTGGCCGCGTCACCGGGGAGTTGCACCTTCCAGTGGGTCTACGACCGATGCACCGCGCGCACGGTGAACTTCAGCGTGAAGAACGCGTTTGGCACGGCAACGACGAGCAAGGCGATCGTGAAGGGGACCTGCCTGTGAAGATCACGCAAAAGAAGAACCTGTTCGCAGCAATCGTGTGGGTGGTGGCGATGGTGGCGGTGAGCTCCGCCCATGCGCAGGCCCAGCTGCCCGCAGCACAAGCGGTGGCCGACCCGTTCAACTACACCCGCACGACGAGCACCACCTACCGGGCCGACGGCCTGGTGGACACCGAGACGGTCGAGCCGAACGATCCGCAGCGCTGTGTGGTGACGACGTACAGCTACGACTCGCGTGGCAACCGCACCGGCTCGCAGGTGGCGAATTGCAGTGGTGCCACTGGCGACGCCGTGTTCACCCCGCGCAGCAGCGGCGCCGCCTATGGCGCGCAGACGCTGGTGATCAACGGCGTGACCGTGCAGGTCCAGCCGAACACCCAGGTGAGCAGCAGCACCAACGCCAAGGGCCAGGTGACGCAGCAGACGGTGGACCCGCGCTTCGGCACGGTGCTGAGCACAACCGAGCCGAACGGGCTGACCGCGCGCAGGGAAGTCGACGACCAGGGGCGCACGACGCGCGAGATCCATCCTGATGGCACGCGGGTGGTCACGGCCTACTGCCTCATCGCCGGCCGCGTGAACCCGGCCGGAGACACCTCGAGCAACAGCCCGACCTGCCCGAGCCCGGGCGCGGCCGAGATCCCGGCCGATGCGTTGGAGTTCACACACGTGGAGCCGCGCGATGCGAGCGGCACCGAAGGCGTCAAGAACGGCGCATTCACCCGCAAGTATGTGGACCGCGCAGGCCGGGTGCTGCGGCAAGTCACCGAGGCCTTCGACGGATCCACGCAACCCGGCGGAGCGAACCGGGTGATCGTCACCGACACCGAGTACGGCGACCTCGGTCAGGTGGTGCTGCAGACGCAGCCGTACTTCCTGGACAGCGGGTCGTCGACGAGCGCGGGCAGCGGCGATGTGGGGCTCACGCGCACCGAGTACGACGTACTGGGCCGGGTGCTGCGCATCTACACCGCCGACAACCAGGGCAGCCAACCGAGCGTGAGCTTCGGTGCCCGCGGCAGCCGCAAGGCGAGGCTGTCGAGCACGGCGTATGGCGCGCTGGTGGTCAGCGCCACCGACGACCAGGGCCGCACGCGGCGCGAGGAGAGCAGCGTCGAAGGCCGCACGATCCGCATCACCGACCCGCTGGGCGCGCAGATCGTTCACCAGCACGACGCGTTCGGCAACCTGGTGGCGACGAAGGATGCCCTGCAGAACACGGTGCAGATCGCCTACGACGTGCGGGGCAACAAGCTCAAGCTGACCGACCCGGACGCCGGGGTGATCGAGTACCGCTACGACGCGCTGGGCCAGGTGGTGCGGCAGCAGAACCCGCTGCAGGCGCAGCGTGGCGGGCAGACGACGATGCAGTACGACATGCTCGGCCGGATGACGCTGCGCAGCGAGCCGGAGTACCAGAGCACCTGGACCTACGACAACTGCACGATGGGCATCGGCAAGCTGTGCGCGACGAGCGCCAGCACCGACATGAGCCAGCAGTGGGTGTACGACAGCCTGGGGCGGCTCATCAGCAACCGCACGACGGTGGCGAACGGGCCGAGTTTTGCGAGTTCGCTGAGCTATGACGCGAATGGCCGGCAGGCAACGCAGACCTGGCCGACCGGGCTGACGGTGAACTACGGCTACACGCCGAAGGGGTTCCTCGGCAGCGTGTCGCTTGCGACGGCGGTCACGGTAAACCCGCTGCCTGCCACGCCGGGCGGCACGCCGGGTGCGAGCACGACGCTGCCGGCCGGCACGGTGCTGTGGCAGGCGCAGGCCTACAACGCATGGGATCACCTTGAGCAGCAGCGCTACAGCAACGCCGTGGTGAGCAAGTCGGGCTATGAAGCCGCGACGGGCCGCGCCAGCAGCCTGACGACGGGCAAGGGCAACGCGACTGATGTGCTGAACCACGGCTACGTGTGGGACAGCCTGGGGCGGCTGACGAACCGCAACGATGCGAACGGTGACGGTGCAACCGGTGCGGTGACGGAAAACTTCGAGCACGATGCGCTGGGTCGGCTGCAGCGCTACACGGTGGCAGCCCCTGCGATCAGCGGCTTGGTCCGCACTGTCAGCCTGCAATACAACGCGCTGGGCAGCATCCTCTACAAGAGCGATGTCGGGGTGTACAGCTACGGCGCGCAAGGCGCGAATGCGGTGCGGCCGCATGCGGTGCAGAGCATCGAAGGCGCTGCCACCAACACCTTCGGCTTCGATGCGAACGGGAACGTCGCCAGCGCGACGGCGGGCAAGTATCGAGGCATCACCTTCACGGGCTTCAACCTGCCGGACAGTCAGAGCGGAGTGCAAGGGCCTGCAGGCGGGCCGAGCTACGTGTGGGGCTACGA
>NZ_JBFUFQ010000261.1:0-7556 GCF_056403355.1 Rhizobacter sp. P2_H3
CTGCGGTGGCCCACATCGACATGCAGGCCAAGTACGACTACCGCAACCCGGCCGCTCTGAAGCAGCTGGTGGGCAGCGGCACGCGGCTGTTTCGCTTCCCGAAGGAGGTGATGGAGGCCGCCTTCAAGGCCTCGCAGGAGATGTACGCCGAGCTCTCGGCGAAGAACCAGAACTGGAAGAAGGTCTACGAGGACTACGCGAAGGTGCGGGCCGACCAGAACCTGTGGTTCCGCTTCGCCGAGGCGGCGTTCGACGACTTCATGCAGACGCAGAAGCTGTAAGGCTCAGCGCTCGCGCAACTCCGGCGCGAGCGCATACCGCGCGAACACCGCCAGCACCTGCGGATCGGCCGCGTTGAACAGCGTCACGATCCCGGCCCCGCCGCGCACCACCATGCGCGGCGCGACCAGCCACGCAAGCCACGGGATGTAGATCAGCTTGGCCTGCCCCACGTCGGCCCAGCGCACGCGCTTGGTCCACATCCACGTCTGCTCGATCACGCGCGCATCGATGCGGATGCGGCTCTTCAGCACCCAGTAGTTCGTCACCAGCAGCACCAGCAGGCCGCCGGCCACCAGCAGCTTCGCGCTGATGGAGGCATTGCGCAGCGCTGCCTGGTCGAGCGCCAGCGCGCCGGCCGCGAACACCGCGGCGGTGAGGGCCGTCAGCAGCAGCTTCACGAACGGCGGAAAGGCCGGGCCCTCCGCCGCCACCAGCGGCTCGCTCTCGCTCACTTCTTCTCTTCCGGCTTCTTCTCGTCGGGGGACGGCGACGCGTTCTTGAACAGGTCGTCGAGGTTCTCGTCCTTCGAGCGGTAGGTGTCGCCGTCAGGCATCTCGATCTTCACCTTGTCGACGTCGACCTTCACTTCCTTGTCGAGGAAGACCGTCACCGTCTGCGGGAAGAGGATCACGATCACCACCAGCAGGATCTGCAGCAGCACCCACGGGATCGAGCCGAGGTAGATGTCGCTCGACAGCACCTTGCGCGGCAGCGACCCCTGCTTGAACAGCGTGTCGGCGATGCTGCGCAGGTAGAACAGCGCAAAGCCGAACGGCGGGTGCATGAAGCTCGTCTGCATGTTCACGCACAGCAGCACGCCGAACCAGATCATGTCGATGCCGAGCTTGTTGGCCACCGGCGCCAGCATCGGCAGGATGATGAAGGCGATCTCGAAGAAATCGAGGAAGAACGCCAGGAAGAACACGAACAGGTTGACGACGATCAGGAAGCCGAGCTGCCCGCCGGGCAGGTTCGACAGCATGTGCTCGATCCACTTCGCGCCGTCGACACCCTGGAACACCAGCGAGAACACGCGCGAGCCGATCAGGATGAACACCACCATCGCGGTAATGCGCATCGTGCCGAGCATCGCTTCGCGCACCAGCGGCCAGTTGAGCCGGCGGTGCAGTGCCGCCAGGATGAACGCCCCCACCGCGCCCATCGCGCCCGCTTCGGTCGGCGTGCAGATGGCGCTGTTCATGCCGGGCAGGCCGCCCATGCTGCCGAGCACCGCGAAGATCAGGATCGCCGACGGGATGATGCCGCGCAGGCACTTGCGCCACAGCGCCCAGCCGTTCAGCGTTCGCGCCTCCTTCGGCACGCCGGGCACGTGCTCGGGCCGGATGCGCGCGAGCACGAAGGTGTAGATCGCGAACAGCAGCACCTGCAGGATCGACGGACCCCAGGCGCCCTTGTACATGTCGCCCACCGACTTGCCGAGCTGGTCGGCCAGCACCACCAGCACCAGCGACGGCGGCACCAGCTGCGTGATCGTGCCCGAGGCCGCGAGCACGCCGGTGGCATAGCGCATGTTGTAGCCGTAGCGCATCATCACCGGCAGCGAGATCATCGCCATCGCGATCACCTGGCCGGCCACCGTGCCGGTGATCGCGCCGAGGATGAAGCCGACGATGATCACCGAGTAACCCAGGCCGCCGCGCACCGGGCCGAACAGCTGGCCCATCGAGTCGAGCATGTCCTCGGCGAGCCCGCATTTCTCGAGGATCGCCCCCATCAGCGTGAAGAACGGGATCGCCAGCAGCAGGTCGTTGCTGAGGATGCCGAACACGTTGAGCGGCAGGTTGGCCATGAACTGCTCGGGGAACCAGCCCTGCCAGATCGCGATGAAGCCGCACAGCAGGCCGAGCGCCGAGAGCGAGAAGGCCACGGGGAACCCGATCAGCATGATCAGGATCAGCCCCGCGAACATCAGCGGGGCGAAGGTCTCTACCGTCATTGCAGCGGCCTCTCGTAGTGCAGGTCCATCTCGTAGGTGTGCGTGAGCCATCCCACGCGCTTGATGATCTCGGACAGGCCTTGCAGCAGCATCAACGCGAAGCCGAGCGGCAGCATCAGCACGGCAGGCCACAGGATCAGCCCGCCCGCGTTGCCGGAGACCTCGCCGCTCGCGAGCTTCGACAGGAACAGCGGCCACGCGAAATAGAACATCACCCCCATCACCGGCATCAGGAAGAACACGAGGCCGAACAGGTCGATCAGCACGCGCCCCTTGCTGGAGAAGCGGCCGTACAGCACGTCGACGCGCACGTGCTCGTTGACGCGCAGCACCTGCGGCGCGCCGAGCATCACGCAGGCCGCGAACAGGTACCACTGGATCTCGAGGTAGGCGTTCGAGCTGTAGTTGAAGGTGTAGCGGATCACGGCATTGCCGGCGCTGATGAAGCAGGCCAGGAACACCGCCCACTTGGCCAGCCAGCCGAAGCGGTCGTTCAGCGCGTCGATCAGGTGCGCGAGCTTCAGGAGTTGTGACACGGGGGTCGTCCTCGAGGGTTGGAAAACTGCAGCGATATCAGACCCGCAAACGGCCAGCGGCGCCACGGGTGAATCCGCTAAGTGGTTTTACGCAAATTCGCCTACGCAGCCGGCGTCTCCCCGAAATCCCGGCAGTGCTCCACGGCGTACTTGATCAGCTCCGCCTGGCCTTCCAGGTTCAGCTTGCGCTTGATGTTCTGGCGGTGCGATTCGATGGTGCGCACGCTCAGGTTCAGGTCCTGCGCGATCTGCTTGCTCGAGCGGCCCTTGGCCAGGCACGCGAGGATCTCGCTCTCGCGCAGCGACATCACCGGCCGCGGCGTCTGCGCCCGCATCAGCCGGCCCGAGATCGCCGCGCTCAGGAAGGTCTCGCCGGCCTGCACCGCGGCGATCGCCTCGATGATGTCGGTCGACGGCGCGTCCTTCAGCACGTAGCCGCGCGCGCCGGCCTGCATCGCGCGGTTCACGTACTCGGGGTTGTCGTACATGCTGAGCACCAGCACGCGCAGCGCCGGCCGCTCGGCGAGCAGGCGGCGCGTGAGTTCGATGCCGTTCACGTCCTTCATGMCGATGTCCATCAGCACCAGGTCGACGGCGTGCACGGCCAGTTGCGCGAAGGCCTCGGCCGCATCGCCGGCCTCGCCGACCACGTCGATGCCGGCCACGCTGCACAGCCGGGCCTTCAGGCCTTCGCGCACCAGCGGGTGGTCGTCGACGATCAGCAGGCGGGTGGCGGTAGGAGTCATGAGGCGGTGGCGGCGAAGCGTCGAATGGCCGAGGTGGGCACGTCGGCGACGACCTCGGTGCGGCCGGGTTTCGACGCCACGTTCAGGCTGCCGCCGATCGAGGCGAGCCGCTCGCGCATGTTGCGCAGCCCGATGCCGCGGCGCGGGTGCTGCTGCACCGCGCCGACGTCGAAGCCGCGGCCGTCGTCGATCACGCGCAGCCGCACGCCGCCGGCGCCGAAGGCCAGCCGCAGCGCGATGTGCGACGCGGCCGCGTGCTTGTCGATGTTGTTCAGCGCTTCCTGCGTCACGCGGAACAGCACGGTGTTGATCTCGTTCGGCAGGCCCTCGGGCGGCTCGCCGCGCACCCGCACCTGCAGCGGCAGGCGGCGCTGCTCGCCGAATTCTTCACCCAGGTGGGTGAGGGCGGCCGGCAGGCCCAGCACGTCGAGCTCGGCCGGGCGCAGCCGGTGCGAGATCTCGCGCACTTCGCCGAGCGCGCCGTTCAACCGCACCAGCGCCTTCGTCAGCGTGGCCGGCGCCTCGCTGCCGAGCTGCGCGACCGACGACTCCATCAGCAGCTTGATCGACACCAGCGTCTGGCTGGTGCTGTCGTGCAGTTCGCGCGAGAGGTAGGCGCGCTCGTCTTCCTGCGACTGCACGACCTGGCGCGCCAGCAGCCGCAGCTTGGCATCGGCGATGCGCTGCTCGCTGACGTTGAGCGCGAGCCCGCTGCCGCCGATCAGCACGATGCCCAGCAGCGCGATGCCGGCGATCCACCACATCGTGTCGGCGATGTTGGCGGTGACCTGCTGGTCGAGCTGCTTCATCGTGGCCTGCACGTCGTCGAGGTACAGGCCGGTGCCGAACATCCAGTTCCAACGCGGCAGCGCGACCACGTAGCCGAGCTTGGGCGTCACCTGCCCGGTGGACGGCTTGCRCCACAGGTACTCGACGAAGCCGCCGCCTTCGCGGGCGCGTGCGATCAGCCGCTGGATCACCGGCTCGCCGTTGGCGTCGCGCATGTCCCACATCGGCTGGCCGACCAGCTCGGGCTGGCGCGGGTGCATCAAATTCTTGCCGGCCAGGTCGTAGAGGAAGAAGTAGCCGTCGCTGCCGTAGTCGAGCGAGGCGAGGCGGCGGATCGCCTGCTCCTTGGTGGCGTCGTCGTCGCGGCCGGAGGCGTAGAGCGGCGCGATCGTGCTCTGCGCGAGGTCGACGTAGTGGCGCAGCTCGGTCTGCTTCGACGCCATCGTCGCGGCCTCGACGACGGCGCGCTCGCGGGCGGCGAGGTCGTTCTCCTTCTGGCGCACCGCGACCGCGATCAGCAGCAGCGACGCGATCAGCGGGATCACCGCGAACAGGAAGACCTTCAGCTTCAGGCGCATGGACGGCCGCCGTGCCTGGGAGCGGTCAGGCGGTGCCTGTCGCGGCGCGGTAGAGCTTGCCGGAGCGCGTGCCGGTGCGGCAGAACGCGAGGATCGGCTTGGGCAGCGAGGCCAGCAGCGCCGCGAACGCGGCGATCTGCTCGGGCGTCTGCACGGCCGGCGCGACCGGGAGGTGCACGTACTGCAGGCCGGCCGCGTGCGCGGCGGCTTCGACGGCAGCGCTGGTGGGCTGATCGGGGCCGCCTTCGAAATCGGGGCGGTTGTTGATCACGCTCCTGAAACCCTGCTGCGCGGCCCAGGCCATCGCGGCCGGTTCGAGCTGGGGCGCGACGCAGACATCGGCGCTGAGCTGCTGGACGACGGGATCGGTCATGGTGGGCGACCTATTTGCTCAAGGCCTGCTTGACCGCAGCGGACACCAGGCCCATGTCGGCCTTGCCGGCCAGTCGGGTCTTCACCGCGCCCATCACCTTGCCCATGTCGCCGGGGCCGGTGGCGCCCAGCTCGGTGACGATCTTGCCGACCTCGGCCGCGATCTCGTCGGCCGACAGGCGCTGCGGCAGGTAGCCTTCGAGCACGGCCAGCTCGGCGGTTTCCTTGTCGACCAGGTCGGTGCGGTTCGCGGCGGCGAACTGCGTGATCGAATCCTTGCGCTGCTTGATCAGCTTGTCGACGATCGCGATCACCGCGGCGTCGTCGAGCACGATGCGCTCGTCGACCTCTTTCTGCTTCAGTGCCGCGAGCAGGCCGCGGATCGTCAGCAGGCGGGCGGCGTCCTTCGCACGCATCGCGGTCTTCATGTCTTCGGTGATCTGGTCTTTCAGGGTCATCGCAGGTGCTCGAATAGGTGAGGGTCGAAAGCGAGGATCAAAAACGACAAAGCCCGCGTGGCGCGGGCTTCGTTGTGCTCCAGCGCCACATCAGCGCCGGATCGAATCTATCTCAGTACAGGCGCTTCGGCAGCTGCATGCTGCGGATGCGCTTGAAGTGGCGCTTGACGGCCGCGGCCTTCTTGCGCTTGCGCTCGGCGGTGGGCTTTTCGTAGAACTCACGGGCGCGCAGGTCGGTCAGCAGGCCCAGCTTTTCAATGGTGCGCTTGAAGCGGCGCAGAGCCACGTCGAACGGCTCGTTTTCTTTGACGCGAATCGAAGTCATAGATCCAGAAGTTTTTGCGCTCGGTGTCTCACTGTCGTTCGCCCGGTTTCTCTAGCAGGAGGTTCCGGAATCCAGCCAGAGGCGTGGACGAAGATTTGTAGCGAGATCGCGGCGCGGGTTTGCCAGCAAAGACCGCGATTATAGCCATAGTTCCCTGACGCGCAAGCGGGGTGTCAGTGACCGCTTTCAGCAGGCTGAAGGCGGTCGCGACTGTCGGTGATGGCCGCCGCGCAGGCCGCGGCGCTGGCCCAGGCCCACTGGAAGTTGTAGCCGCCCAGCCAGCCGGTCACGTCGACCACCTCGCCGATGAAGTGCAGGCCGGGCATGCGGCGGCTTTCCAGCGTCTGCGAGCTGAGTTCCCGGGTGTCGACGCCGCCGGCGGTGACCTCGGCCTTGCGGTAGCCCTCGGTGCCGTCGGGCGTCAGCTGCCAGCCCTGCAGGCCGGCGGCCAGTTGCTGCAGGTCGCGGTCCTTCAGGTCGGCCACCGGGCGATCCGACAAGCCCGGGCGGGCCTGCAGCCAGGCCGAGGCCAGCCGGGCCGGCAGCAGCGTCGCCAGCTCGTTGCCCAGCTGCTTGCGCGAGCCGGCCTTGGCGTGCAGGAATTCCGCGGCCAGGTCGCGGTCGGGCGCCAGGTCGAGCTGCAGCGGCGTGCCGGGCTTCCAGAAGCTCGAGATCTGCAGCACGCCCGGCCCGCTGAGCCCGCGGTGCGTGAACAGCAGGTCCTCGACGAAACGGGCCCATGCCTTGCCGGCGCCGGTGCTGATCGCCACCGGCAGCGAGAGCCCGGCCAGCTCGACGAACGGCGCCCACTCGGCCGCCGCGAAGGTCAGCGGCACCAGCGCCGGCCGGGTGTCGACCAGCTTGTGGCCGAACTGCTTCGCGATGCGGTAGCCGAAATCGGTCGCGCCGATCTTCGGGATCGACAGCCCGCCGGTCGCGATGACGACCCGCCGGCAGCGCACCGGGCCGCGCGCCGTATCGAGCTCGAAGCGCTCCGGCTCGCCGCGCACCGCCGCCACGCTGCACGGCTGCCAGCGCGTCACGCCGCCTTGTTCGCATTCGCGCAGCAGCATGCCGATGATGTCTTCGGCCGATTCGTCGCAGAACAGCTGGCCCTTGTGCTTCTCGTGCCACGCGATGCGGTGGCGCTGCACCAGGCCGATGAAATCCTGCGGCGTGTAGCGGGCCAGCGCCGAGCGGCAGAAATTCGGGTTCTCCGACAGGAAGTTGGCCGGCCCGGCATCGCGGTTCGTGAAATTGCAGCGCCCGCCGCCGGAGATGCGGATCTTCTCGGCCAGCTTCTCGGCATGGTCGATCAGCAGCACGCGGGCGCCGCGCTGGCCGGCGATCCCCGCGCAGAACAAGCCGGCCGCGCCTGCGCCGATCACCACCACGTCGTACGAATGCATCGCCGGATTATCCCGGCAGCGCAATCTGTGACAGGTCGGGTCACGGGCCCTTCCTAGAATCAGCCGCTTTCCGACCTCACGCAACCGATTGCTCCCCACCGATG
>NZ_JBFUFQ010000262.1:0-7526 GCF_056403355.1 Rhizobacter sp. P2_H3
CAGTTACAGTGGTGGCCTCAGACTTGATATCCCCTCCATCTATCCGATCAATCTGCGAATCCCCGTCACCAGAGTCAGCCACACAATAATCACTGTTCGACTCAGCCTCGGTCAAATTAATTTCATTCGAGAAATCCTCTCGAAAAAATATTTCCCCACGCCCAAAATCAGGCTCACTCTCGCTTTCTTTAACCTCCCTATCATCCAGATCACCCAATAGCTTATCGAGATCCTTGCTGCCACTTGCCGGATCGGCGACAAACATACCAAGGGTTCTCAATGCCGTTTCATATCCACCTAGATCACCCGATTTCATCGCTGAAACGGCGGCCTCCTGGAATGCATAAAACCCACCCCTCAACTCCGCCTGATCATTTCCATACCGTATTGCCCGCATCCGGCAAAAAAGGGAATGGTAGTTTTTAGAGATAATTTTTAATTCACAATCCTCGTGCACCCTGCCTTCCTCAAGCTCCTTAAGCGAACCGGCAACAAGGTTTCCCGCCAACGTCAACGCCTCGGCAAGCTCGTCGGTCTCCCGATCCTCGACGTTCTTAAGCTTAAACTCGAAGCCATT
Source organism: Rhizobacter sp. P2_H3 (assembly GCF_056403355.1). Lineage (NCBI taxonomy): Bacteria > Pseudomonadati > Pseudomonadota > Betaproteobacteria > Burkholderiales > Sphaerotilaceae > Rhizobacter > Rhizobacter sp. P2_H3. The sequence goes on from NZ_JBFUFQ010000262.1 coordinate 578, forward strand.
GCTCAACTGAACCTTGCATTTGAATGTAAAGTCGTCTTTTGCTGCTATGCGCTGATTCCCAAACTTCTCCTGGATCGACTCATATCCGCCATCCCGGTTCTTCACTTCTATTTTGCAAATAGAAGGTGCTTCAAGGCGAGTAGTTTTTCCGGTTATTTGCATGAAGTTGCTCCACAGCACAGTAAAACGATGCCCCATGCAGCAATCACACACAGATCACTCACAAGCAGGCGTTCCCCCTGTGTGACCGATCCGCTTTCCAAGTTCCACCCGGGGACAAACAGCTTCATCCCGTCCGGCCGGTTCGCACTCTCAGGTGCGTAGCTCGCGCCTCGGATCCCGCCTCAGCCGCCCCGCACGCCCAGCTTGAAACTGATCATCGCCCGCAGCTTGTTCGGCACCACCGGCTTCACCAGCAGGTGGAAGTTGTGCACCTGCGCATCCACCTCGTGGTTGGTCATCGTGCTGCCGCTCACCATGATGGCCGGCACGCCGGGCCCGAAGCGCTCTCGCAGCGCCTGGATCGCCTCCACGCCGGTGTGGCCGTGCTCCAGCCGGTAGTCGACGATCAGCAGGTCCGGCGGCTCATTCCCGGCCTCCTCGCTCTGCGCCCAGGCCCGGCTGGTGGCCACCGTCTCGAAGCTGCGCACGCTCGCGCCCCAGCCCTTCAGCAGCACCTCCAGCCCGTCGCGCACCGCCGGCTCGTCCTCGACGATCACGATACGGCGCCGGTCCAGCGTCAGCCCGATCGGCGCCTTGCCGCTCAGGGCCGGCGCCACCGCACGCGGTGCCTTGCCGGGCGGCAGCTCCAGCGAGAACACCGTGCCGTGCCCCGGCCGTGAACGCAGCGACAGCGGCGCCTCCATCAGCCCCGCCAGCCGCTTGACGATCGCCAGCCCCAGCCCCAGCCCCTTGCGCTGGTGCGGCGCCAGCGCGTCGCCCTGCGGCACCTGGTAGAACTCCTCGAAGATGCGCTCCTGCTCGCGCTCGCGGATGCCCACGCCGGTGTCCCACACCTGCAGCAGCAGCCGCGTGCCGCGCTTGCGGCAGCTCACCAGCACCGTGCCGTCCTGCGTGTAGCGGATCGCGTTCGACACCAGGTTGCGCAGGATGCGTTCCACCAGCACCGGGTCGGCGAACGCGTTGTGCGCCCCACCCCGGAACCGCAGCCCCAGCCCCTTCTCGAAGGCCGTCGGCTCGAAGTGCAGCTTGAGCCGCCCGAACAGCGCGCCGATGTTGAAATGCTCCGCCTGCGTCTCGACGCCGCCGGTGTCGATCTTCGTGATGTCGAGCAGCTCCGAGAACAGCCCCTCCAGCGCATCGACCGAGCCGTTGATGCTGTTGACGAGGTGGATCACCTCTTCATCGTGGCTGCGCTGGCGCAGCGCCTCGGCGAACAGCCCCATCGCATGCAGCGGCTGCCGCAGGTCGTGGCTCGCGGCCGCGAAGAACTGCGTCTTCGAGCGGTTCGCCACCTCGGCCTGCTGGCGCGCCGCATCGGCAGCCGCCTTCTCGGCGCGCAGCTGCGCCCCCAGCTCGTCGGCGCGCAGCTTCAGCTTCAGCAGGTTCTCGTAGTTGAGCCGGTAGTCGCTCGCGAGCAGCGTCGTCATCGCGACGATCGTCAGCAGCACGCCGGCCAGCACCAGGTCGTCGAAGCCGCCCGGCAACCCCACGCGCAGCACCGTCGGCGCAAAGCACAGCAGCGCGAAGGTGTTGTAGACCTTGCGCATCGGCGCGAGGATCGGCATGCCGGCCACGCAGAAGCTGTACACCGTCAGCGGCAGCCCGATGCGCTCTGTCGTGCCGCCGTGGGGATAGAACAGCCACGCCGCCGAGCCCCAGACGATGCCCGAGCCCATCGTCGCGCCGACCCAGATGCGGAACCACGGCTGCGCCGCCGCCAGCGTCTGCACGTTGCGCCCGCGGAACGCCACCAGCGCCCACACCCGAAACGCCCACAGCCCCCAGAACATCACCATCCAGGCCGCCAGCAGCCAGCGCGGCGCGTGGTCCCAGAACAGCAGCGCCATCACCGACGCGCCGGCCGCATTGCCGGCCAGCGTGGTCGGCACGTACGAATACAGCCCGTGGATGCGCTCGACTTCGGTCAGCTCGCGCAGGGAGGCGGCCTGTGCCGCGGGCGGGGCGGCGACCGCCATCTCAGCCGCCGCCGGGCCGCCCCAAGGCGGCTGAGCGCCCCCTCGGGGGGCAGGAACGCAGTGACGTGGGGGCGGTCATTTCTAGCGCGGGCCGTTGTGGCGCCAGGCCGAGAAGCCGCCGTGCGCTTGCGTCATCTGGCTCACCGCCAGCACCGCCTGCGTGCGCGAGCTCACGTTCAGCACCCGCAGCACCGCGGCCACGTGGTCTTTCACCGTCTCGACCGACAGCCCCAGCTCACGGGCGATCAGCTTGTTCGGGTTGCCCTGCAGCAGCAGCGCCAGCACGTCGGTCTGGCGCGGCGTGAGGCCCAGCGACGCGATCGACGGGTGCTGCTGGAAGCTGCCGCCCTTGGCCGCCTCGCCGATCTGGTTGACGGCGGCCGGCACGCCCCACGGCGAATCCTGCGCGCGCTCGGACGGCCGGTCGTTGCCGATGCTGATCGGCGGCACGTAGATGCCGCCGGACATCACCATGCGCAGCGCGTCGAACAAGGTCTCGTTGGAGGCGCGCTTCGGCACGAAGCCCATCGCGCCCAGGTCGATCGAGCGGATCACGTCGCTCGCGCGGTCGGAGGCCGACACCACCACCACCGGCAGCGCCGGGTAGGTGCTGCGGAACTCGACCAGCAGGTCGAAGCCGTCGGCGTCGCCCAGGTGCAGGTCGAGCAGCACCAGGTCGAAGTCGTTGTCGGCGGCCAGCGTCTCGCGCGCGGCGCGGGCACTGCCGGCACCGACCACGCTGACGTGGTCRCCCAGGCCCTGGATCACGGTCTGCAAGGCCGACAGGATCAACGGATGGTCATCGACCAACAGCACTTTCATCGCGACATCCCTTTCGTGCGCTGTGAGCCCTCGGCCCGGGGCAAAGCGCCGATGCTAGCCGAGCGCCCCGGACGCCCCGCACCCCCTGAAGAGGGTGAAGCGGCCCACTTTGTCAAAGCGGCGTGTCAAAGGTAGCGCCGTGTCAGCGATTCCGCCACGCACACCGGCTTGGCCGAGCCCTCGCGCTCCATCGTGACCTCGATCGTCAGCTGGGCGCCGCCGTCCAGCGGTTCATGGGCCAGCAGCCTGAAACTGCCGCGCAGCCGGCTGCCCACCGGCACCGGCGACGGAAAGCGCACCCGGTTCAGCCCGTAGTTGACGCCCATGCGCGTGTCGCCCACCTCGAAGGCCGACGCGAACATCTCCGGCAGCAGGCTCAGCGTGAGGAAGCCGTGCGCGATGGTGGTCTTGAACGGCCCGGCCGCCGCGCGCACCGGGTCGACGTGGATCCACTGGTGGTCGCCGGTGGCCTCGGCGAACTGGTCGATGCGGTACTGGTCGACCTCGATCCAGTCGCTCAGGCCGATCTCCTGCCCCACCAGGGCCTGCAGGTCGGCCAGCCGTTCGAAGCGCTTCATCAGGCGTCCAGCCACTGGAGCAGCGGCTGCCATTGTTCGAGGTCGCGCTCGACGCGGCTCGGTGCCACGTCCCATAGCGTCAGGCCGCGCGCGGCCAGGTGCACGTAGTTCTGCGTGTCGCGCAGGAAGCCCAGCAGGGGCACCTGCAGCGTCTCGAGGAAGCTGCGCAGCTGGTCGGCCGAGATGGTGCCCTCGCGCACCCGCATGCCGACGATCGCGACCGACACCTTGTCGCCACGCCGCCGCGCCAGCAGTTCGCGCACGAAGGCGTGCGTCGCGTGGATGTCGAAGATGCTGGGCTGCAGCGGCACGAGCACCTTGTCGGCCAGCTTCATCACCTCGTCGAGGCGCTTGCCGTGCAGGCCGGCCGGCGTGTCGAGCACCGCATGCGTCGTGCCCTTGGGCGGGCGGACGACTTCGTCGTGGGTCAGCTCCCAGCCGGTGATGGTCGGCAGGTTCGCGGGGCGCAGCGAGAGCCAGGTGCGGGCCGACTGCTGCCGGTCGACATCGCCCAGCATCACGGCATGTCCGGCCTGGGCCATGTACCCTGCGATGTTGGTGGACAAGGTGCTCTTTCCGACCCCGCCCTTCGGATTGGCCACCACGATCACTGGCATGCACTGCTCCTGACGATCCTTGTTTGCGGTTATGTTAACGAACACTATCGTTGTTGGGCTACCAATACTTACCCCCGCCGCCTACCTCGTCATCCATCCCACCATGACCCCCTCCGAAGTCCTCGTGCTCACCGCCCACCCGCAGATGGAGCAGTCGCGCGTCAACCGCACGCTCTACAAGGCGGCCAAGAAATCCGGCCATGCCACGGTGCGCGACCTGTACCGCCTGTACCCCGATTACCTGATCGACATCGAGGCAGAGCGCGCGCTGCTGCTGCAGGCGAAGCTCGTCGTGTGGCAGCACCCGATCCACTGGTACAGCATGCCGCCGCTGATGAAGCTGTGGGTCGACGAGGTGCTGGGCTTCGGCTGGGCCTACGGGCCGGACGGCCATGCGCTGCGCGGCAAGGACCTGTGGCTGGTCTCGTCCACCGGCGGCCCGGACGACTCCTACCGCCCCGACAGCTACAACCGCTACCACTTCGACGCCTTCCTGCCGCCCTACGAGCAGACCGCCGCGCTGTGCGGCATGCGCTTCCTGCCGCCGCTGGTGCTGCACGGCGCGCACCGCGTCGGCGCGGCCGAGCTGCAGGCGCATGCCGACACCTTCGTGCAGCACCTGGGCAGCTACCCCGGCTGGCCGGAGCTGGCCGGGCTGGACGACTGCATCGACTGCGAGGTGCCCGAATCGGCACGCCCGACGGATGCGGCCGAAGCCGCGATGGCGGAAAGCGCCTGATGGAACACGGCAGCTGGTTGACAGGCGGGCTGGTGTACCTGGCCGCCGCGGTGATCGCGGTGCCGGTGGCGAAGAAACTGGGGCTGGGCTCGATCATCGGCTACCTGGCCGCGGGCATCCTGATCGGGCCCTGGGGGCTGCGGCTGGTGACCGACCCGCAGGACATGCTGCATTTCGCCGAGTTCGGCGTGGTGCTGATGCTGTTCCTGGTCGGGCTCGAGCTGGAGCCGAAGCGGCTGTGGGCGCTGCGCAAGCCGATCTTCGGCTGGGGCAGCGTGCAGCTGTTCGGCTCGGCGGCGCTGCTGCTCGGCGCGGCGGTGGCGGCCGGCGTGCCGTGGCAGCTGGCGGTGGTGGGCGGGCTCGGCCTCGCGATGTCGTCGACGGCGATCGGGCTGGGCGTGCTGGGCGAGCGCAACCTGATGGCGACGACCTCGGGGCAGAGCCTGCTGAGCGTGGCGCTGCTGCAGGACATCGCGGCGATCCCGATCCTCGCGCTGGTGCCGCTGCTGGCGGGGCCTTCGGATGCGCCGGAGCACGGCAGCTTCTGGCTCGGTGCCGGCAAGGCGCTGGGGGTGGTCGCGATCATCGTGCTGGGCGGGCGGCTGCTGCTGCGGCCCACGCTGCGCTGGATCGCCGGCAGCGCGACGCCCGAGATCTTCACCGCCGCGTCGCTGCTGCTGGTGGTGGCCACCGCGGCGCTGATGCAGACGGTGGGGCTGTCGATGGCGCTCGGTGCCTTCCTGGCCGGCGTGCTGCTGGCCGAGAGCGAGTACCGGCGCGAGCTCGAGACCGACATCGAACCCTTCAAGGGGCTGCTGCTCGGGCTGTTCTTCATCGCGGTGGGGATGAGCATCGACTTCTCGATCGTGATGCAGCGGCCGCTGCTGATCGCGCTGGTCGTCGGCGGCTTCCTCGGCGTGAAGGCGGTGGTGCTGTGGGCGATGGGCCGCGCGATGCCGCTGCCGAAGGCCGAGCGGCCGGTGTTCATCATCCTGCTGGCGCAGGGCGGCGAGTTCGGCTTCGTGGTGTTCCAGACCGCCACGCAGGCGGGCGTGATCGACGGTCCGACGTCATCGTTGCTGGTGGCGGCGGTGGCCTTGTCGATGCTGCTGACGCCGCTGCTGCTGGTGGCGGCCGACCGCTGGTGGACGCCGACGCTGGCGGGCCAGAAGCGCAGCGACATCCCCGAGATCAGCGAGCAGCAGAACGCGTCGGTGATCATTGCCGGCTTCGGCCGCTACGGGCAGATCGTCGGCCGGATGATGTTCGCCAACGGCCTGACGCCGACGGTGCTGGAGCACGACGCCGAGGCGCTGGAGGCGCTGCGCCGCTTCGGCTGGCCGGTGTTCTACGGCGACGCGACGCGGCTCGACCTGCTGCGCACCGCCGGCGCGGCGACCGCCAAGGTGCTGGTGCTGGCGATCGACGACGTGGAGCAGAGCGTGGAGGTGGCGACGCTGGTGCGCGAGAACTTCCCGCAGCTGACGATCGTCGCGCGGGCGCGCAACGTGCGGCACTACTACCGGCTGCGCGAGCTGGGCGTCACGCTGATCGAGCGCGAGACGCTGGATTCGGCGCTGATGACGGCGCGCAGCACGCTGGAGCTGCTGGGTTGGYAGCCGCACCAGGCGCGCAACCTGGCGCTGCGTTTCCGGCGCCACAGCATCGACCAGCTGGAGGCGATGCGCCCGCATGCGCGCGACCAGGAGCGGCTGATCGCGGTCGCGAAGGAAGGGCGGCAGCAGCTGGAGACGCTGTTCGCGCAGGAGCGCGCCGCGGCGCTGGACCGAAAGCAGCGCGCCGGCTGGGGCGGTGCGGCAGAGAAGCCGGACGAAGAAGCCACGTAGCCCGGATGCCAATCCGGGACTGCATCACTTCAATGCGTCGTACAGCAGCTTCGCCCCGGTCAGGAACATGCCGACATACACCAGCCGATAGAACAGCGTCGGCTCGATCCGCTTCGCAAGCTGGATCCCGATCCACACGCCGACCGGCGCGAACGGCATCAGCACCAGCGAGGTGCCGAGGTTGCGC
>NZ_JBFUFQ010000263.1:0-7399 GCF_056403355.1 Rhizobacter sp. P2_H3
TCACAGGGCTTCGCGACGCATGACTGCTATCCCGGCAACTCCGCAGAACACCAGGGCAATGATTGTTGCGGCCAGTGCGCCGAGAGTAGACAACGCCAGTCTGGCTGACGACGGCGTATGAATTCCAGGCGGGCCGGAGAACCAGAACGTTGCGCAGAGACCGAGCGCGGCGCCAATCAGCGCAGCGATCGCGACACATCGCCACGTGGTCAGGCGCCGAATCCGCTGAAGAACGAGTACGACAGGTGTTCCGATGCAAAGGCTCAGAAAGTAGCTCAGCGGCAGAAGGGCAAGCAGGAACTCGTCTATCAGTTTCCCGGCATGTCCCGGACCTGATGTGGGGTAACCGGACCATGCGAATGTGGCGAGAACGTACAGCAATGGCGCACTCATCGGCGCCACCAGAGCAGCCAGTACGGCTTTCATGTCTCAGTTTCTTCTAGGGTCGACATTCGCGGGGACCTGGGGCTCTTCTTCCTTGGGCAATGTCTTGAAGCCCGAGGCGATCTCGTCGTACGACGGGCATTCAGCCGAAGTTGTTCGAAGCTTTCTGCCTCGGTATGCGCAGGAGAGATCTCGGCCCTGCCATCAAAAGCGCCGACCCGAAGATGGTCGATCGGTAGTGGCGTCGAGCTACTTGGAGCATTCGCATTCAGCCTTGTATCGTTCGATGATCGTCTTGGAATGCAAGAGCTTGCACTACCGATCGAACGACTCCTTTTGAATCCGATAGGTAGTCTCCTCAAGCACGTCCTCGGGGGCCAAGCTGCTGGCAAGCATGCGTTTGATCACGCGATCCCGACCGAAAACGATGGTTGCAACAAATCCCTCTGCTCCGTCGCCTCCGCGAAGGACAAGATGGTAGGACTCCCGCTTCGGGATCAGCTTGGCAGTTCGAACGTTGGTGAGGCCGCGGAATGACGATCGGGGAACAACGAGTTGTCGACCATTCACGGCAATCTCCAGTCTCGTGACGAGACTGCACGGGCTGTCTCGTGCTGCACACTCTCGCTCGACGAGCGCCGAAGCATCGAGTGATCCCGTCGCTCCCGATATCACAGTCGTGGCCACCATCGCGCGTACGGATTGCTTGGCGCGAGTTCCCTCAACGGTGACCTGTCCGCCTGCCGGCACCTCCACGGCGCGATCGTCAATTGCGAACGCAGCGCTTGCAAGCAACAATCCAAAAACGAGACCGGAAAGCGTGCGCATGGCTATGGAACGACACGGAGCGCGCGATCTTGGCTTCCGCCAATCAGGTCTCGAATGCTCCTGGGTTGAATAATGCATCCTTCTGATGCTGATCGATTCCCAGCGCTGTTGTCGCCATGGATAAGGAAGCCGGATCGACCATGCATCCAGTTGCCCGCCTCCGGGGTGAGACGCATCGAGCCGGGCAAACTCAAGCCAGCCCCCGTGATGTTGTTCTGCTGTTGACCGATTGTGTAGGTACCAGCCGGCAACGGACCAACCGACGGAATGAGATCGAGCGCAGGGTTGTTCACTCCCGCGCCATGGCCGGCGTACATGGGTCCGCCGATCGGCTGCGGGGGGCCTCCACCGAGATTGGCTGTAGGTTGGTAATACATCTGGCCAGTTGATTGGACATAGACCCACTCGAGTCCCGCGGGATCAATCCGGGTGATCGGGTTTCCTCCGACGTAGGCGTACGTGTTGATACCTCCGGCAAGGCCGATGGGATCTGGTTGCGTGTAGTGCGCCGCCGTGCCTTCGTGCAGGGAGGTCAGGGCCAGCATGACCACACAAAGCTTGAGATCGATTCGATGGAACATCTTCAGTTCTCCAGGTCGCATTTGTCTACAAAGACTTCTTGGCATCCTCGACTCGCCTGAGATAGGCGGACTCGGCTTCCGGGCTGCTGGGGCGCCAACCGAGCGATTGCGCGCGTTGATCCCATTCCATGGCCTCTCGCATCAAGTCCTGGTACTTGAGCCGCTCCTTCAATGTCATCCGTGGATCGGGGCTGTTGTAGTCGAACATGTAGGAGACCTCGGCCATCCAACCGTAGGTTGCTGCGAGGTGCAACATGCCGTTGACGTGCCTCGGTGCATGGCGCAGCGAGAGCAGCGCCAGGTCCACGCGAGGCTGCAGAACGCCGTTCGCTTCATAGAACTCGAGCAAGGTGTCGACGATCTGGACTGCCGCCTCCTTCTTTGACAGCGGCCGCATGTAGATGCCGGTTCGCAAAGACAGATCGGTCATCTCATAGAGCTGTCGCATCCAGGCATCGCGAGCGAATCCGCCGCCGCTTGTCGTCTCGATGTTGTAGAGCTGCCCGCGCTCGTCGCGGTACTTGACGAAGATGTGCCTGGGCACCGTCGCCAGCGTCACGTCCAGGCCGATCCTTTGACCGAGGACGACGAACAGGCTCGGCATCGACACGCAGTTCCCCTTGTGGCTGTCGAGATAGCTGGACTGAATCGCCCCGGGTTCCGAGGAGGCTCCTTCGATTGAGAGAATGGAGCAATGARGAAGTCCCCGAAGTTTTCACCCGAGGTGATGGAGCGCGCRGTGCGCATGGTTCTGGAGTCGCAGGGCCAATACGAGTCGCAGTGGGCGGCCATTGAGTCGATCGCSGGCAAGATCGGCTGCACGAGCGAGACGCTGMGGCGCTGGGTRAGGCAGGCCGAGCGCGACGAGGGGCTGCGCCCCGGGCCGACGACGAGCGAGCAGCAGCGCATCAAGGAGCTCGAACGCGAGGTGCGSGAGCTGCGCCAGACCAACGAGATCYTGAAGCTGGCGAGCGCGTTTTTCGCGAAGGCGGAGCTCGACCGCCATCACAAGAAGTGAGRGCGTTCATCGACRCGCAGCGCGRGCACTTCGGGGTCGAGCCGATCTGCARGGCSTTGCAGGTTGCCCCGTCGGGTTACTGGCGCCACGCGGCGCGCTTGCGCAACCCGGCGCTCGTGCCRCAGCGAGCCAGGCGCGATGCCGTSCTGGTCGATSAGGTCCAGCGRGTGCACCGCGCCAACCTGCAGGTCTATGGCGCTCGCAAGGTCTGGCGGCAATTGCACCGCGAGGGCGTGGCGGTGGCGCGCTGCACGGTCGAGCGGCTGATGCGGCTCAARGGCCTGCAGGGTGCGCGACGGGGCAAGGCGGTACGCACCACCACGCCGGACGCGAAGGCGCCGTGCCCSCTGGACAGGGTGAACCGGCAGTTCCACGCCGAGCGGCCGAACCAGCTGTGGGTCAGCGACTTCACCTACGTCTCGACCTGGCAGGGCATGGTCTACGTGGCCTTCGTGATCGACGTCTACGCGCGCTTCATCGTRGGCTGGCGGGTSAGCAGCTCCATGCGAACCGACTTCGTGCTCGACGCGCTGGARCAGGCGCTGTACGCACGCAAGCCCGAGCGCGACGGGGCGCTGATCCACCACTCCGATCGCGGCTCGCAGTACGTCAGCATCCGCTACTCCGAGMGRCTSGCCSAGGYYGGCATCGAGCCGTCGGTMGGCTCCAAGGGCGACAGCTACGACAACGCGCTGGCCGAGACGATCAACGGGTTGTACAAGACCGAGCTGATCCATCGGCGTGCGCCCTGGAAGTCCAAGGAAGCCGTCGAGCTGGCCACGCTCGAATGGGTCTCGTGGTTCAACCACCACCGGCTGCTCGAGCCCATCGGCTACATCCCGCCAGTCGAAGCCGAGGCAAACTACCATCGCAACTCGCCACTCGTCAGGCCATCACGGCCTGACTCACACCAACCGGCCTCCACGAAAGCCGGGGCGATTCAGGACAGTAGCTTGTTGCGAATGTTCTGACCCAGAGGGTCGTCGAGGTCGTACTGGAAAGGGCGGTTGTCGTTCCACGGGCCTGCCACGTACAGATACTTCTTCAGGGCCTCCACCTTCACCCTGCTGTTCGCCGCCATGACGGGGAACATTGCTTTGAGCTCTCCCGCCATGCCATCGAGTCGCTTCAGGTTGGCGGGGACGTCGATGCTCGGGTCGATCATTCGTTGCAGGGAGAGAGTGAATTCGCCGAGGTCGAGCACCTCATCCGGCTTCTCGAGTTCTGCCTTGATCGATTGAAAGTGCGCAGTGAATGCCACAGGCTTCGGCAGGGGCGCGTTCTGGGCGAACGCTGCTGCGCAACCGAGCAGCAGCGCAGCCATACAGGGTGAGAGGATCTTCATGATCTTTCCGCATGTTGAATGCGCACGCGCCATCCGGGCGCACGCCATGAATCTCGCCGTGCACCGACTCGAGTCAGTGGCACCGCAAGTGCTGATACGTCGTGGATGTCGCGCGCAAAGAACTTGCGCTGACGGGCTGTGCCGACCGTGTGGCGAGCATGCCGCTGAGGTTGCGCCCAGTGAGGCGCCGAAAGTGCCCGCAATCTACTCGCGGGACGAAGGCATCGTCAAGACCGGTCCGATGGGACAGATCGCCCTTGGTGTTAACGAGCAGCGCGGCCGGGAATTTTTCCCTGGGCCGCGCGGACCCCGCTGGTTAGCGTGGGGCACCCACCACCCGGACGACTCCCGCAACTCCGAGACAAGGACAACACACCACCGGAGACCTGAGATGCATCACCCCCGTGCGAACGCTGCGTTGCTGGCATTGACAGCCCTCGCGCCCGCCGCTTACGCGCAATCAGCTTCGACGCCGGCTTCGACATCGGCGGCGGCCCCGCCCGTCGTCGTGCTGCCCGAGGTCGAGATCGTGCAGACCACGCCCGTGCCCGGCACCGGCGTGCCCAAGGACCAGATCCCGTCCAACGTGCAGACCGCCACCGACCGGCGGCTGCGCCAGCTGCAGAGCCTGAACCTGCCCGAGTTCATGCGCACGCAGCTGCCCAGCGTCAGCGTCAACGAGGTGCAGGGCAACCCGTACCAGATGGACGTGAACTACCGCGGCTTCACCGCCAGCCCGCTGCTCGGCACGCCGCAGGGGCTGTCGGTGTTCCTCGACGGCGTGCGCGTCAACGAGCCGTTCGGCGACATCGTCAACTGGGACCTGCTGCCGCGCGCCGCGATCGCCAACATCACGCTGCTGCCGGGCTCCAACCCGCTGTTCGGGCTGAACACGCTGGGCGGCGCGCTCTCGATGCAGACCAAGAGCGGCGACACGCACCCGGGCACCGGGATCGAGGTCGAGGGCGGCTCGTTCGGCCGCATCAGCACCGAGCTGACGCATGGGCGCAAGCTCGGCGAGACCGGCCACCTGTTCATGGCCTTCGGCGCGCTCAACGAAGACGGCTGGCGCGACGAGTCGCCGTCGCGGGTGCGGCAGCTGTTCGTCAAAGGCGGGCAGCGCAGCAGCAGCTTCTCGTGGGACCTGAGCCTGGGTCATGCCGACAACCAGCTGGTCGGCAACGGCGGGTTGCCCGAATCGATGCTGGCGCAGCGCCGCGAGCAGGTCTACACCCGGCCCGACCTGACCGACAACGAGGCGACGCTGCTGACCTTCAACACCACCGCCACGCTGGGCCCGCAGTGGGAGATGGCGGCGACGGCCTATGCGCGCCGCAACCGCGCGTCGACGCTGAACGGCGACCTGAACGACGACTACGATCCGCCCGCCGTCGAGGAAACCGGGGTCGAGAACCGCACGCGCACGCGCACCGACAGCGAAGGTCTCGCGCTGCAGGCGACCTGGAATGCACGGCCGCACCGGCTGACCTTCGGGCTGTCGCACGACCGCTCGCGCAACCATTTCGAGCAGACCGAGGCCGAGGGCGAGCTGGACGCGAGCCGCGCCGTGATCCCGACCGAAGACGCGGAGGTCAATGCCAGGATCTCCGGCCGCAGCCGCACCACGAGCGTGTATGTCAGCGACCTGGTCGCGCTGCGGCCGAACCTGCAGCTCACGCTGTCAGGCCGCTACAACGACACCCGTGTCCGCACGGTCGACGATGGCCGCATCGAGCTCGGGCTGCCGACGAATCTCGATGCCGAAGACCGCTACCGGAAGTTCAAMCCGGCCATCGGTGCCACCTGGCAGGTGACGCCGAGCTTCACGGCCTATGGCGGCTGGAGCCAGGGCAATCGCGCGCCCAGCCCGATCGAGCTGGGCTGCTCGGACCCGGCGAATGCCTGCGTGCTGCCGAACGCGCTGCAGTCGGACCCTCCGCTGAAGCAGGTGGTGTCGCAGACGCTGGAGGCGGGCGTGCGCGGCACGCTGGCGCAGGGGCTGCGCTGGAATGCGTCGGTCTTCCGCACCGTCAACCGCGACGACCTGCTGTTCATCAGCAACGGGCTGTCGGCCGGCTACTTCAGCAATGTCGGCCGCACCGTGCGCCAGGGCGTGGAGCTCGGCGTGTCGCAGCAGGCCGGCGCGCTGAACTGGGCGCTGTCGTACAGCTGGCTGCGCGCCACCTTCGACTCGCCGGCCTGCCTTGTCTCCGAATCGAACAGCAGCGCCGAGACCAGCGCGGCCTGCACCGGCGACGACGAGATCGAGGTGCGCCAGGGCGACCGCCTGCCCGGCCTGCCGGCGCACACGCTGAAGTTGAGCCTGGACCTGCAGGCCACACCGAGCTGGAGCGTCGGCGCGCAGGTGCGGGCGCAGTCGAAGCAGTACGTGCGGGGCAACGAGAACAATGCCCACCAGGCGGACGGCGTGGATTTCTTCGGCAGCGGCAGCACCGCGGGGTTCACGTTGCTGGACCTGACCACGGGCTGGAAATTCCGGCCGGGGTGGGAGCTGTTCGGCAAGGTGTCGAACGTGTTCGATCGCCGCTATTCGACGGGCGGGCTGCTCGGCACGAATGCGTTCGATGCCAGCGGGGCGGTGCAGGCGCCGGCGGATTGGCGGCACGAGCAGTTCGTTGCGCCGGGCGCGCCGCGGGCGGGGTGGATCGGGATTCGGGTGTCGCTGGGGGGCGATGACTGAAGGCGCCCGCGAGAGGCACGTTGTGCGATTGATTGCGGCGAATGGCCGGGAGCGCGTCACCCACATTGCGAGCAGGGCGACAATCCGCAACCCGTGACGCCACCCGAGCGCGTCCATCCCCGACGCCACCATGACTGAAGCCTTGAACCCCCGCTCCGTCGAAGACCTGCTGTGTTCGCTCGATGCAGGCGCCACGCCCAAGTACCTGTTCTTCTGGGGCCACCAGCCGAACGCCGACGGCTCCGTCGGCAAGGGGTGCTTCAGCCAGTGGTTCGAGGCCAGCTTCGAGGTGGAAGGCCAGCGATACCCGACGGCCGAGCATTTCATGATGGCCGAGAAGGCCCGATTTTTTCGCGATGAAGCGGTGCGCGCTCGAATCCTGGGTGTCAGAACGGCGGCAGAGGCCAAGAAGCTCGGCCGAACCGTGAACGGTTTCGACGACGCAGCCTGGGAGCCGGTGCGCTTTGACATCGTCGTGCGTGCAAACGAGGCGAAGTTTGCGCAGAACCGCGCGCTGCGTGACTACTTGCTCGACACGGGTG